>JAGLCR010000044.1 GCA_023146135.1 Bacteroidales bacterium | reverse complement strand
TGTTTTGGCATGTGTTTTTTGGAACAAAAACCATGACAAAACATGAACATTAGGCAAAACCCAAGTTTTAGATATAAATATTTATTCAAAATATCATCCCTAAATTTATCTTAATTTAGCCCAAGATTAATAATCAAATTAATACAATCAAATGATTAAAAGTATTGGCGTTTTTTGCGGTTCCAGTGTAGGGGCCAAAGAGATATATACCACTAAGGCACGAGAGCTAGGGAAATTAATGGCTGAACAAGATATTACCCTAGTATTTGGTGGAGGAAAGGTGGGTTTGATGGGCGTAATTGCCGATAGTGTGATGGAGAATGGGGGTAAAGTAATTGGTGTGATTACACATTATCTTGAAAATCGTGAGGTTGGTCACCCAGGAATTACCGACCTCAGAGTGGTGGATACTATGAGCGAACGCAAAAATTTAATTGCTGATTTATCTGATGGTTTTATTGCCATGCCTGGTGGTTTTGGCACATTTGACGAGGTGATGGAAGTGCTTACTTATTTTCAGCTTGGGATTAGCGAAAAGCCAACAGGTTTTTTGAATGTAGATGGTTTTTTTAATCATTTGATTGCCATGTTTGATCATGTGTTGGAAGAAAAGTTTATGAAAAAAGAGCACCGACATAATGTATTGATTGATGGTGAACCCGATATCCTTTTGGATAAGATGCTTAACTTTGAACCCATGGAAGTCCCCGAAAAATGGATTCAGGATTTGAAAAATAAGAATACGTATTAGTATTATGATAATAATAGGAATAACAGGAACATTAGGTGCCGGAAAAGGAACGCTGGTTGATTATCTTGCAGAGCATAAAGGATTTGCTCATTTTTCCGTTCGCGACTTCTTGGTAGTAGAATTGAAAAACCGAGGAATGGATGTCAATCGTGATACTATGACTAGCCTTGCCAACGAGCTGCGAGCTAATAATAGCCCTTCGTATATTACTGACCAACTTTACGAACAGGCGCTTGCCTCAGGTAAAAATAGTATTATTGAAAGCATCCGAACACCAGGTGAAATTACTTCGCTTCGTGCCAAAGGTAATTTCTATCTTTTTGCTGTTGATGCTGATCCAAAGGTGCGATACGAAAGGATAAGTATGCGCAAATCGGCCACCGATAATATTGACTTTGATACTTTTCGGGCCAATGAAAAAAGAGAAATGACCGCCTCAGATCCCAATAAACAAAATCTATCAGTTTGCATTAAGCAAGCCGATTTTGTTTTTGATAATAATGGTGATTTGGATAAATTATATGGACAACTAATCTCC
This sequence comes from Bacteroidales bacterium, assembly GCA_023146135.1. GTDB lineage: Bacteria > Bacteroidota > Bacteroidia > Bacteroidales > UBA1556 > UBA6267. Next base: position 19,033 of record JAGLCR010000044.1, on the reverse strand, counting down.
GTATTGGATAGATTAGATATATAAAAGACGTTAAGACAATTCATGAATTGTCTTAATCGACTTATATATATCAAAAAAAATTAAAACTATGGAACAAGAAAAATACATACGCCCCTCTTGGGACGACTACTTTTTAGATTTGGCTGATACTGTGGCCAAACGAGCAACTTGCGATCGTGGTCGTAGTGGTTGTGTGATTACCAAGGATAAGCAAATATTGGTAACAGGATACGTAGGTTCACCAAAGGGTTTGGCACATTGCGATGATGTAGGGCACTTATTCAAAAAAGTAATTCATGAAGATGGCCATGTGACACAGCATTGTGTTCGTACTGTTCATGCCGAGCAAAATGCCATTACTCAAGCTGCCCGTCGTGGAATTGCCTTAGAAGGAGCAACACTCTATTGCCGAATGACTCCTTGTCGTACTTGCGCTATGCTAATTATCAACTGTGGAATAGAACGCGTTGTTTGTGAGCGTAAGTACCATGCTGGTGGTGAGTCGGAAGAGATGTTTAAAGAGGTTGGGATTGAACTGACCTATAAGTTTGACGAAACGCAGCAGTATGAAGGTCAGATTGTTAAATAGATTGTATATGGAGTGATAATTTGTGTAGGCAAACATACGGATTGAGTAGGTAATCACATATTTTTAAGTTATTTCAACAGTGATAATCCGCCCAATCTGTGTCATTCGTGTTTCAATAGGCCTTGAAAATCCACCACGCCAAATATCTGTAATGCAGTAAGTAAAACCACAACTGCAATTACCCAACGCACAAATCCTGCACCTTTCTCAACGGCAAATTTACTGGCTATATAGGCACCAAATACATTACCAATGGCCAAAACAAAACCATAGAGATAATTTACCTGATCATTATATATGTAAACAGCAAGGCTAAATGGCACATACATTAACACAATTAAAACCTTTATTGCATTAGCCTTAACTAAGTCGTAACCAGCTCCCATCACAATGGCTATAAGCAATAGGTAGCCAATTCCCACATGAATAAAACCGCCGTAAATACCAATAAAGAAAAAGATAATCATTTGCCATGGGCCTACCTTTTGGTCAATTAAAGACTGCTTGCCCTTAAGCCAAATTGAGGGTTTATAAAAGATAAAGCCCAACATGAGAATCATGATTACGGCCATGGATTTCTCAAAGATCTTTTCGTCAATATCCACGGCAATAAATGCCCCCACGATGGATCCAATAACGGCGGGAATGCCCAGTTTGATTCCTTTTCGCCAATCAAGAATTTCCTGCTTTTTGAAATTGCTCACTGCCGTAAAAGTTTGCAGTGTAATGGCAATACGATTAGTACCATTGGCAATACCCGCAGGCAATCCCATAAGGTACATTAATACGCTCAACGAAATAATAGAACCACCACCTGCAAGGGTGTTGATAAATCCAACGGCTATTCCCGCAGTGATTAGGGCGATGATTTCGATATAGGTCATATTGAAGTATTAGATGGGCAAAGGTAAGCGGTATGTCTATCTTATTGCAATCTAATTTAATTTATCTAATCTACCACAATCTCAATTATTCGATGTCCACTTTTCATTATCTTCGCCCTTATGATAGAACAAAAATTCAAAGATTTTATTAACGACCATCATGTGCTTAGTTTAAGCACAGTTAAAGATGGTCAGCCCTATACCTCCAATTGCTTTTATGTGTATTTGCCCGAGCAAAATATGTTTGTATTTACCAGTGATAAAGAAACACGTCATGGAAGCGAGATGTTGGATAATCCAAAAGTAGGAGCTAATATTGTGTTGGAAACAAAAACGGTGGGTAAAATCCAAGGCTTACAAATGATGGGTATTTCGGAGCCATTGAAAGGGGAGGAGCTAAAAAAAGGTAAATTGGCTTATCTTAAATCATACCCTTATGCTATCTTGAAGCTGGAAACCATGTGGGGATTAAAAGTAAATTTCTTAAAATTGACTGATAATCGACTGGGCTTTGGGAAGAAATTGATATGGGAAGAGGAGTAGTCAGCCTTCGGTACAATTTGCGTAGGGCAAATAACTCAGTCTGACTATCTTGTTTTTGGTAAAAAGCTATGCATAGTGATTTTTTATTTTGCAGAGAAACGAAGAAATAAAAAATTGTATCGAAGCAGGCTTTTTTGTTTAAAATTCATAATATTTACCACTAAATCTTAGCCGTAAATTCAAGCAATTTTGTGTCTATTTTTCCTCCTGAAATCCTTGCTGAATATAGCCTATACGGAATTTGGTGTTTTAGGTGGAATTATTCTACACAGTTATAAGTACCTAATAAACAGCAGTATAAAAAAATGAGTTCAGCTCAAAATTTTATTTTGTCATTAACAGACTGTTAGAATATTTAGTTGAAAACTTAGAAAAATTGTTAATAAACGGAGTGCTGAAAACTGCAAATCTCGTCCTATCTTCGTACTCGTTGAAATTCTTATGGGAGAATTTTGTAAATGGTTGATAAATAAAATAATAAACTACTTAAAGATTTATACTTATGACAAATCCTGACCTTTTTGCTCAAGTGGGTGCGAACAATGAAATTTTGGACGGGGAGAGCAAGTCAACAAATAAGCTTTATGACGAATTGCTCGAAGCAAGGAATAAATCGACTAAAACTGAGGTGGAAGAAATGCAGACAACTTTACTAGAAGAAAAAGAGATTGTGAAATCTCAAACACAAGAAGAACAAAAGACTTATACTTATGAGGAGGCTTTGGAAGCCTCGACTAAGTATTTTAAAGGCGATAATATGGCAGCGGGGGTGTGGATTAATAAATATGCCCTTAAGGATAGTTATGGAAATATTTACGAGCAAACTCCTGATGATATGCATCGTCGTATTGCACGTGAGTTGGCACGAATTGAATCAAAATACAATAATCCCATGAGCGAAGAAGAGCTGTTTGATGTTCTTCAAGGATTTACACATATTCTTCCACAAGGAAGCCCAATGGCAGGCATTGGTAATAAGTATCAAGTAGGTTCTCTTTCAAATTGCTTTGTGATAGGAAATGATGGCAACTCCGACTCTTATGGTGGAATTATGAAGATTGACCAAGAGCAAGTTCAGTTGATGAAGCGCCGTGGAGGTGTTGGTCATGATTTAAGCGGTATTCGCCCTAAAGGTAGTCCGGTTAAGAATAGTGCTCTTACTTCAACAGGTATTGTTCCTTTTATGGAGCGTTATTCTAATTCAACTCGCGAAGTGGCTCAAGATGGTCGACGTGGAGCTTTGATGTTGAGTATTGCAGTAAACCATCCCGATTCTGAAGATTTTATTGATGCAAAAATAGATAGTACTAAGGTTACTGGTGCAAATGTTTCGGTAAAAATAACGGATGATTTTATGCGTTCGGTAATTAATGGTACGGAATTTAAGCAGCAGTATCCTATCGATTCAAATAACCCCACACATACAAAAACAACTGACGCTCGTCGTATTTGGAATAAAATTGTTCATAATGCATGGAAATCAGCTGAGCCAGGAATTCTTTTTTGGGATACCGTAATTAAAGAATCGGTGCCTGATAGTTATGCTGATCTTGGTTTTAAAACCGTATCTACAAATCCATGTGGAGAAATTCCATTATGCCCATACGATAGTTGTCGTTTGTTGGCAATCAATCTTTTTGGTTATGTGGAAAAACCATTTACCGATAAAGCTCGTTTCAATCACAAATTATTCGCCAAGCACGTACATATTGCTCAGCGCATAATGGATGATATTATTGATTTGGAGCAAGAGAAAATAGATCGTATAATTGCTAAAATTGATTCTGATCCAGAATCAAAAGAAATAAAGGCGGTAGAGCGTAATTTATGGAATAATATACGTAATAAAACAGAGCAAGGACGTAGAACAGGAGTTGGCATTACAGCTGAAGGGGATATGTTGGCTGCTTTAGGCTTGCGCTATGGTTCTGATGAAGCTACTGAGTTTTCAGTTGAAGTCCATAAATTTTTAGCGGTTGAGGCTTATCGTTCATCTGTTGAATTGGCCAAGGAGCGTGGTGCTTTCCCTATCTACGATTATAAGCGCGAAGAGGAAAATCCATTTGTGAACCGTATTTTTTCTGCTGCTCCTGGTTTGGAGGAGGATATGAAAAAGTATGGTCGCAGAAATATTTCACTTCTCACCATTGCCCCAACAGGCACAACGAGTATGATGGCACAAACATCTTCTGGAATAGAGCCTGTGTTTATGGTTTCGTATATGCGTCGTCGTAAGGTAAACCCAAATGATACTTCTGTGAAAGTGGCATTTATTGACGAAACAGGTGACCATTGGGAAGAGTATCCGGTGTTCCATCATAACTTCGAAACGTGGATGCGTGCCAACGGTTACGATGTGGAAGAAGTGAAGAAAATGGATCAAGAAGGATTGAACAAAATTATTAAGAAATCACCCTATTTTGGTGCTACATCTGCCGATGTGGATTGGGTGTCGAAAGTGAAGATGCAAGGTGCTGTTCAGAAATGGGTGGACCACTCTATCAGCGTAACAGTAAATATTCCTGCGGAGGCTAAAGAAGAGCTAGTTGGTGAGATTTACGAAGAGGCCTGGAAGTCAGGTTGTAAAGGAATCACGGTTTATCGTGAAGGTTCACGTTCCGGAGTATTGGTTTCTAATGATAAAAAAGACGAGAAGACGGAGGAGAATGATTTCAAAGAAACTCAAGCGCCTTCACGTCCTGAAAAGCTTGAAGCTAGTATTGTTCGTTTCCAAAATAATAAAGAGAAATGGGTTGCTGTGGTAGGAATATATAAAGAGCGCCCGTATGAAGTGTTTACTGGAAAAGCTGAAGATTTCTTTATTCCTGCTTATGTTGAAGAAGGTTGGGTTATTAAGAATAGAACCGAAAAGGGTAAAAGTCGTTACGATTTTGAGTTTGAAGATCGTGGTGGTGTGATGCAAGAGTATCGTGGGCTTTCTCGTTCTTTTGATAAAGAGTTTTGGAATTATGCAAAATTAATTTCTGGAATTCTTCGTCATGGCATGCCATTGCCCTTTGTTGTGGATGTGGTAAATACATTAAGCTTCGAAACAGAAAGTATTAATACATGGAAAACAGGTGTAGTTCGTGCTCTGAAAAAGTTTATCCCTGATGGAACAAAATCTGCAAAAGACACAACTTGTCCCGAGTGTGGTGATGATGCTCTGGTATATAAGGAAGGCTGTTTAAGTTGTAATAGTTGTGGATATTCAAAATGTGGTTAGAAACATTTTAATTATATAATTTATTAAAAAATGGTCATTCATTAATTTGAATGACCATTTTTTTTAATGCATCATATTAGTATATTGTATGTTCTTCATAAAACTCGAATAAAGATTTCCAAGAAGACTGTAGGCGTTCTTTCACATAAGACTCGGCTACCCATTGTACTTTTTCTATTCCTTCCTCCGCTTGTGGTTTTAGTATTTCCTTGGAGGAGGCTTTCATTTTATACCAATGGGTAACTTTTAATACCGCTCTTCCTTGGTATTCGTAAATATGTCTGCTAATTCCAATTCTTGATATTATTTCAAGATTCGACACACCAGTTTCTTCTTTAACTTCACGTATTGCACATTCCTCAATACTTTCGCCATCATCCAAATGTCCTTTGGGAATATCCCAATGGTTCTCCCTAAAAATCATTAATAGCTCGTCTATTTCGTTCCAAACCCAACCACCAGCAGCCAATCGAACCTCATAGTTTGATTCGAAGACCTCAATAAGTTTTTTATAATCAGGTGATAAAATGATAAGATCTAAATTGGTGCTTTTAAGTAAATGATTCTTAATTGCTGCATTTACGGTTTCAGGCTTTTTTAGACAAATCACAGCTGCATCTCCGTAGTCAATAATTTCCGTATTATTTGCTAAGATTAGTCGCTTATTATTGATAAAAACTTTATACATTTGCTGCTCGTTAGAAAAGTTAATTACAATTGCTAAAGTAGTAATATTAGGTTCTCAATAAATATACAAATACCATAAACAGAAGCACATGAGTCACAAAGAACAAACTGCCAATAAAGTAGCAGAATTATTGCTGCAAATTCAAGCTGTTAAGCTTAATAAAAAAGAGCCTTTTACTTGGGCTTCGGGATGGAAATCACCTATTTATTGCGATAATCGTAAGACGCTTTCTTATCCGAAAATTAGAACCTATATACGTCAAGAGTTTGCAAATATTATTTTGGATGAGTTTGGTGATGTGGATGTGATTGCAGGAGTTGCAACAGGAGCTATAGCAAACGGTGCATTGGTGGCTGAGCAGCTAGGTAAACCATTTGTGTATGTACGTCCTGATAAGAAGAAACATGGCATGGGAAATCAAGTTGAAGGTGCAATTAGTGCTGGTCAAACAGTGGTTGTGATTGAGGATTTAATCTCTACTGGTGGTAGCTCATTGAAAGCTGTTGACGCTTTGCGTGAAATTGGTTGTGAGGTAAAAGGAATGGTTGCAATATTTACCTACGGCTTCAAAGTAGCAGAAGACAATTTTAAGCAAGCAAAAGTAAGACTCGAAACACTTACTTCATACAACACCTTGATAGAACAAGCTATTGAAGCGAAGAGCATTGTAAAGGGTGACGTTGAATCATTGCAGGAATGGCGAATGAATCCTTCGGAATGGGGTAAATAGAGTAAGCTAAATTATATGAAGCGGCTTTTATGCCGCTTTTTTTATATCTTGCAGTCAAATTGTATTGCAAAACAAATTAAAAATGAGAACGCTAGCTGAAGAAACCATATTGCTACCTATTAAGGTCAAAAAAGTATATAAGATATTGAGTAATATTAAGAATTATTCAAAGTTTTTGGCGCATAATACCAGCGATTGGAGTTTTGATGGAGATGTTTGTTCCTTTTTGTATGATGGCTCGACGCCTACCAAGTTAAAGATGTATGAGCGAAAATCTAATGAGAAAATTCTAATTGGTACATTTGGAAATAACTCAGTGGATTTTGATATGGAATTCCTTATGTTTGATTTAGAAAATAAAGGAACAAATTTCAAAATGATTATTAAAGCAGATATGAATCCGATTATGGCTTCCATGGCATCTTCGTTTATGGAAGAATTGAAAATAGATTTTATTGCGGGAATGAAGAAAGTATTGAACTTGCCTTTAGATGAAGAAAAACTGAAAAAGGAATAGAATTTGATTTATTTTGGGGAATAAAAAAAGCAGTTTTTCTTAAAGAAAAACTGCTTTTTTTGTTTAGCTTAATTCGATTACTTATGTCGCTTTTTGTATTCAGCTACACCGTCATTTAAGAACTTTATGAAATTAGGAATATGCTTATCATATGCTTTATTTTCTTCTGTTAAAACAGTTTCATCATAATCCATTAATACATAATATGGCTGAGCATTCATATTGAATCGTGTAATTTGATAATTTAAATTCTTTGATCCTAAACGCTTAATGATTTTTCCCTCTGCAGTAGTAATCCAATCTTCTTCAGCCAGTTTAATAAAATTGGCATCAGCATAAAGAGCCACCATTACATACTCTTCATTAAGTATTCTTTTTACTTCACTATCGGTCCATACATTATTTTCCATTTCGCGACAATTGGCACAGGTTTTTCCTGTAAAGTCAACGAAGATGGGTTTATTAACCTTTTTTGCATAAGCTTTAGCCTCTTCTAAGTCGTAGAAACCTTCAAAGCCTGTGGGCATATGTAAAATATCGGTGTATTTACGTTTTCCCAAATCATTTTTATGAGTGATACCACCGCCACCACTATTCTCAACAATCATACGGTTAAGGTCAAAGTCTTGGGTTGTCATAGGAGGTACATATCCAGAAATCATTTTTAGAGGAGCACCCCATAAACCTGGAATCATATATACTACAAAAGAGAAAGTTATAATGGACAAAAATAATCTAGGAACTCCAATCACAGGAACGTCGCTGTCACCTTTGAACTTCAGTTTTCCAAGTAGATAGAATCCAAGGAAAGAAAATGTTACAATCCATAATGCTAGGAATGTTTCGCGGTCTAATAAACCCCAATTGGCACCAAGATCGGCCATGGATAAGAATTTTAATCCTAATGCTATTTCGATAAAACCAAAAACAATTTTCACGGTATTCAACCAGCTACCCGATTTTAATTTCTTCATTACAGAAGGAAACATTGCCAAAAGTGTAAATGGTATAGCAAATCCCAAAGCAAATCCAATCATGGAAATAAAGAATACGATACTATTATCGGAGCCGGAGCTTAGTTCAATAAGTGCTGCGCCCAAAATTGGACCAGTACAAGAGAATGATACCAAAACAGTTGTAAAGGCAACAAAGAAAGTTCCAACATAACCTCCTCTATCTGCATTTTCATCAGATTTATTAATTAGGCTACTCGGTAATGTTAGTTCAAACATTCCAAAGAATGATAACGCGAATACCATAAAAATTATAAAGAATAATGTATTTGGAATCCAGTGAGTACTAATAATATACATGGCATCTTTACCTAATAATAAAGTAAGTGCCAATCCTAGAACTGCAAATATAGCCACTATAGAAAAACCGAAAAAGTAGGCTTGTTTCAGTCCAGCAGCACGGCTTTTTTGCCCTTTCATAAAGAAACTTACCGTCATAGGTATCATTGGAAATACACATGGAGTAATTAGAGTAAGCATACCTGCCAAAAATGCAAATAGAAATATCATAAACATTCCTTGACTTGCTCCCTCTGGACCTTTTTTCTTGGGTGTATTTGTTGTTTCTGTATTTGTTGAGGCAGCCGCCACAGTGCTCTTTTCTAGGGTATTGTCATTATTAACAATGCTTGTGTCTGTACCGATAGTCTCACTTTTTGAAGAACCTTCAACCTTTACTTCTTCTTCAGCTTGTGAGCCTTCTGTATTTTTAGGAGCAGGCTTAGCCTCTTCTACTTGAGTTTTTTTAGTTATTCCGGCTAGTGTAAACTTAAAGTCATAAGTAAGCAGGGTACAAGCACCATCAATACAAGCTTGAAATTCAATTGCACCGTGAATATTTGCTTCCTCAGAAGATGTGATTTTTATCTTTTGTTTGAATGTGGCTGTTTTATCCCAATACTTTGTTAAGCCTCCCAACAGTTCGTCAAATTCTTCTGTAGGTTTTGGTGATTCGCTTGGCTTACCTAGTAATTCATAGCCCTTGATATCGTCGAAGTAAAATGCCATTGGCATCGTACCTTCAGTGTATTGAGAATAGAAGTGCCAATGTTCGTCAGCAGTGGCTTTAAATATTAGCAAGTATTCTGTATCGCTTATTTTCTTTGTTTCTTGCGTCCAGCTTACAGGGTCTACCATTTTGTTGGTAGCAATTCCTGCAAGTCCTCCTTGGGCTATTGACGATACTGATAATAGTACGAATAACAATAAAAAGGAAAGTGGTTTGAAAACTTTTAATCTCATAGTTGAATTACTTTAAAATGTGTGTTATTGGACGGCAAAAATACTGAAAAAAGCGATTGGATATTTTTGATATAATGTTAAAAAATGTTTTGATTTAACTTCTCTTTTTCCTTGGTTTGAAATCCATTGAATAATGAAGACCAATGCTTTCTTTTCGTTGCATTGCCATTTTTACAATAAGATAGGATACATTAATACTATTTCGCAATTCGCATAGTTGAACATCCAAAACTGATTTATTATAGAGCTCTTCTGTTTCTCGGTATATCAATCCCAAACGGTCGAGTGCTCGCTGAAGGCGTAAATTTGACCGTACAATACTGACATACGAACTCATAATACTTTGTAGCTCACTTTGAGTTTGTGTAATAAGAAGCATCTCTTCATTTAATTTCTTTCCTTCATCATCCCAGTTTGGAATTAAGTCATTATGTTTTATTTTAACGACTCTTTTAATCGCATCTTTGGCCGATCGATGCGAAAAAACTAAGGCTTCTAATAAGGAATTTGAAGCTAGTCTATTGGCGCCGTGTAGTCCCGACGATGAGCTTTCGCCAGAAGCATATAAGTTAGAAATGGTAGTTCTGGCATTTTCGTCAACCTTTATGCCGCCACAGGTGTAGTGGGCTGCTGGCACAACGGGGATCATCTCTTTACGTATATCAATACTCAGGCTTAAGCATTTAGCGTAAATACCAGGGAACGATTGTATTAAATCTTCAGAATCTAGAAAAGTAGCATCAAGAAAGACGAAATTTTTACCACTCTTCTTCATTTCCTTATCAATGGAGCGTGCTACAATATCGCGGGGAGCTAGGCTTCCTCGCTTGTCATATTTTTCCATAAATGGTTCTCCTTTATGGTTTTTAAGAATAGCTCCAAAGCCTCGTAAGGCCTCTGATATTAAGAAAGAAGGTTTTTCTCCAGGATTGTATAATGAGGTAGGATGGAATTGTATGAACTCCATATTTTCTACCATTCCTTTTGCGCGATATACCATGGCTATTCCATCGCCAGTAGCAATTGGTGGGTTGGTGGTGTTGCGATAAACATTTCCTGCTCCGCCAGAAGCGATTAAAGTTGTTTTTGCAAGAACGGTTTCTACCTTCTTGGTCTTGGGGTCTAATATGTATGCGCCATAGCAGGTAATATCTGCTTGACCTCGATTAATAATATGCCCTAAATGGTGTTGTGTAATAAGATCTACAGCAAATTTATTCTCCCAAAGCGCTATGTTAGTATGCTTTTTTACGCTTTTAAGCAGTGCTCTTTCAATTTCTTTCCCTGTTTTGTCCTTATGGTGTAGTATGCGATTTTCCGAATGCCCTCCTTCTTTTCCTAGTCGAAATGAGCCGTCTTTTTCTTTGTCAAATGATGTGCCCCAATCAATAAGCTCTTTAATTCTGTCAGTAGATTCAGAGATTGCCATACGCACAATTTTTTCATTGCATAAACCTGCTCCAGCAATTAATGTGTCGTTAATATGTTTTTCGTAAGAGTCGGGTGAGTACATAACTCCAGCAATACCCCCCTGGGCATATTTTGTAGATGATTCATTTGCCCTTGATTTAGTTACAATCAGTACCTTGCCGTATTCGGCAACTTTTAATGCGTAGCTAAGCCCCGCAATGCCAGATCCGATAATTAAAAAATCTACGCTATGTCTCATTAGCTTTAATATTTGTTTGTTATGCCTATATCACAACTACTTTAATTATGAATTGCGAATTTATAAAATTTGATTGAATAATAAAGAGCTTTATTTTTGAAATTGTTTTAATGAAACAAACTTGCTTAGTTATTTTAGCATAAAACAAAGCCCTATGAATAAAAAAAAAGCCTTCCCGAAAGAATCAGGAAGGCTGAACAAACTATCGTTTGATTTTTTTTTACTCTGGAGAGATTGCCTCAACAGGACAAACATCTGCACAAGAACCACAGTCAGTACAAAGATCTGCGTCAATTACATAGATATCTCCTTCAGAGATTGCTTCAACAGGACACTCGTCTAAACAAGTTCCGCAAGCAGTACAATCATCATTAATTACATAAGCCATAATAATATATTTTTATTGTTATTATTTTAATTAAAACGCTGCAAAGATAACAATGTTTACTATCGGCGAGCGTAGATTTCTGTATTTTGAAGATTTATAATCTTTCTAAATAAAGATATTATTATTGAAATCGAAATGTGGCATAGTTTTAATTAATTAACACCCTAAGGAGGGTGTGTGTTGATTGATATTTGTAAACATCATAAAATCAAACAGAAGGTTAGTTTTTTGATGGTGCTTATATAGTAATGTTAAGTGCATCACACTACATACTTGCTTTGTTTACATATTGTTGATAGAATAATTATATGAGATATGCTAGTTTTTTGTTTTTATGGCGTCATTAAATGAAAAATCAATAAAAAAAGGCAAAAAATTGAATAATAATTCTCTTAAATTTGCCGCTATATTTTTTAACACAAAACTAAAAATGGTAGCAAAGAATCATAAAATTATCGAATTAGATCAGGTAGTGGTGAAATTTGCTGGAGACTCAGGTGATGGTATGCAACTTACTGGAACTCAATTTTCAGACACTTCGGCTTTTATCGGAAACGATTTAGCAACTTTTCCTGATTTTCCATCAGAAATACGTGCTCCTCAAGGTACAGTAGCTGGTGTTTCTGGATTTCAAGTTCATGTTGGGCATGCAGATATCTATACATCAGGCGATTTGGCCGATGTGTTGGTAGCAATGAATCCCGCTGCATTGAAGTACAATCTTAAACATTGTAAGCCAAGTTCAATCATCATTGTTGATGTTGATGCTTTTAATCCAAAAGGTTTCAAAAAAGCAGGTTATGAATTGGATCCTTTAACTGACCATTCATTGGATGGATTTAAAGTAATCAAAGCACCAATTACCGAACTAGTTCGAGCGACTTTGAAAGAAACTGGTCTTGATTCAAAAACAATTGATAAATCACGTAATCAGTTTGTTGCTGGTATGTTGTACTTTATGTTCAACCGTGATATTCAAACTGGTATTGATTTTCTAGAAGCAAAATTTGCTAAAAAGCCTGCTTTGGTTGAATCAAACGTTAAAGTATTAAAAGCGGGTTTCAATTATGCTGAGACTATTGAAGAGCTTGCTACAACATATGTTATTAAGCCAAACCTTAGCAAAAAAGGAAAGTATCGTAATATTATTGGTAACCAAGCTACGGCATGGGGTCTAATGGCTGCTTCTGAGCGTGCGAATCTTCCTTTATTCTTAGGCTCTTATCCTATTACTCCTGCAACAGGAATATTAGAGGAGTTAGCTAAGCATAAAGAATTAGGTGTAAAAACTTTCCAAGCTGAGGATGAGATTGCAGGTGTAATTTCTTCTATTGGTGCTGCTTATGCTGGAAACTTTGCTGCTACTACTACCTCAGGCCCAGGTTTGAGTTTGAAGAGTGAGGCTCTTGGATTAGCTATGATTACAGAACTTCCTTTGGTAATTGTTGATGTTATGCGTGGAGGTCCTTCTACAGGTCTTCCTACTAAAACAGAGCAAACAGACCTTTGGCAAGCACTTTATGGCCGTAATGGTGAAGCTCCTATTCCAATAGTGGCTGCATCTAGCCCTGCTGATTGCTTTGATTGGGCATTCGAGGCTTCTCGTATTGCAATTGAGCGCATGACTCCTGTAATTTTACTTACAGATAGTTATTTGGCTAATGGCTCTGAATTATGGAGAATTCCAGATGTGGATAAAATGCCAAAAATTACTGCTGATATAGTAGGTCCAAATGATGATTCATATCTTCCTTACAATCGTAATGAGAAAACAATGTCGCGTCGTTGGGCTGCACCTGGAGTACCAGGAAATGAGCACCGTGTAGGAGGTTTGGAAAAGTCGGATGGTAAAGGTTCGGTATCTCATGATCCTATAAATCACGAAACAATGGTACATAAACGTGCTGAGAAAGTGCGTCGTGTTGCAGATATGTATCCTGTACAAGAGGTTATGGGTAATAAAAAAGGTAAATTATTAGTTGTTAGTTGGGGTGGAACCAAAGGGGGCGTTTATACTGCTTTTGCTGATTTTGCTGAGCAAGGAGCTGATATAGCTTTTACAAATTTCAATTATATTTTCCCATTGCCAAAAGAAACTGAAGAAATCTTGAGTAACTACGATACCATTTTGGTTTGTGAGTTGAACTCAGGACAGTTTGCGGATTATTTGAGAACTCAATTCCCTCAATTCAATTATAAGCAATTCAATAAAGTACAGGCTCAACCATTTATGGTTTCTGAACTAAAAGCTAAGTTTAACGAAATGTTGGAGGCGTAATCATGACAGATTCAATTAAAAATATAAAGCAGTATACAAGAAAAGATTTTGTATCTGATCAGGAAGTAAAATGGTGTGCTGGTTGTGGTGACTTTTCAGTATTGTCAGCCGTGCAAAATGCATTACCAGAAATGGGCGTGAATAAAGAAGACTTTGTTTTTGTTTCAGGAATTGGTTGTTCTTCACGTTTTCCTTATTATGTAGATACTTATGGTGTTCATAGTTTGCACGGACGTGCGGCAGCAATCGCATCAGGAGTAAAGGTGGCTAATCCTAAATTATCGGTATGGGTGATGACAGGTGATGGTGACTCTATGGCAATTGGTGGAAATCACTTTATTCATATTCTACGTCGTAATATTGATGTTAATATTGTATTGTTTAATAACCGTATTTATGGATTAACAAAAGGACAATATTCTCCAACTACTCCACTAGGACATGTAACCAAAACTTCACCTTACGGTACTATCGAGCATCCATTTAAGCCCGGTGAATTAGCTATGGGGGCAGAAGGGACTTTCTTTGCTCGTGCAGTAGATACAAATCCAAAAATGATGAAGGAAATCTTTCTTGAGGCTGAGAAGCATAAGGGGACTTCATTGGTGGAAGTGTTGCAAAACTGTGTGATCTTTAATAATAAAACCCACCATGAAATTACTGCAAAAGAATTTCGTGATGATAATCAAGTTTACTTAAAGCAGGGCGAAAAAATGATTTTCGGTAAAGAAAAGAATAAAGGTCTTGTTTTGAATGGTTTGAAATTAAAAGCAGTTGTAATTGGTGAAGATGGTTATACTATGGATGATGTATTGGTGCATGATGCTCACGATACGGATCCTACGATGGCTTATTTATTAGCTCGTATGTCACTTCCCGAATTGCCAGTGGCAATGGGTGTGATTCGCGCATACAAGACCGTTGTTTATGATATCGCTTTGGAAGAACAAGTTGCTTATGTTAAAGCAAATTCTAAAATAAAAAATATGAATGATCTAGTGAATAGTGGTAATACCTTTTCTCTATAGTTCATATAATTAGTAATATACAAAAAGCTACTTGCAATTTTTGCAAGTAGCTTTTTTATTGGATTAAAACTATTAATTTTGCATAAATTATATTATTAGATTATCTATGAATTGGATTGCAATAACTGTATTGTTTTTAAGTGTTTTCCTAAGTGCAATAGTTGTGGTTAAGGTTAAAATACGCGAACAGGGCTTACGATTATTATTAGCTTTTAGTGGTGCTTATTTATTGAGTGTGTCATTTACTCATATTATACCAAATATTTTTAGTGGCGAAGGAAATGTATTCCTTGGGTATTTTGTTTTACTAGGGTTTTTTATTCAACTTTTTCTTGAGTTTCTCTCTGCGGGTGTAAGCCACGGACATGAGCCACATCACGATCATGGAGTAAGCATCTCGCCAATGCCATTATTATTGGGGATTAGTTTGCATGCTTTTTTTGAGGGAATGCCTTTCGCTCATGAGTTTCATGATCATAGTCATATGCAAGAGAGCTTGCTGCTGGGTATTGTTATTCATAAAATACCCATTGCTATTATTCTTACATCCTTGTTTATTAATGCAGGTTACTCCATTAAAAAGACAATGACTTATATGATTGTTTTTGCTTTAGCTTCGCCAATGGGTTCCTTGCTAAGTTCGTTAGGGTCTGAGTTTATTCCTATTGATAGTGCGACCTATTATAAAATTATTATGGCGCTAGTTGTGGGGATATTTTTGCATATTTCTACCACAATTCTCTTCGAAGCTGATAAAAACCATCAGTTCAATTTCAAAAAAATATTGGTGATTTTTGTAGGAGTGGGCATTGCAATTCTTGCAAAACTACTTTAAATTAATATATGATAATTATTACATATTTTGTAAATAGCATATATTCAGAATGGTATGTGTTATCGGAGTGGTGTATTATAATTATTTAAGTATTTATTTGCTTAATTACGCTTTTTTAACTTACATTTGCAATGGATTTAGTAAACAAATAGAGTAGCGGATACTCTATCCGCCCGGATGAGTATCTCGCACCAAAACTAGGAGTAGTTTTGGTAAATAATTTTTTCATTTTGTTAGGGGATATACCCGATGGAAACATCGGGTATGTTTTTTTTAAATATTATCTGCTTGCTTTTGATTTTTTAGGAATTCCAATTTTTTCATTTCAATCTTTTTTTTGTAGAACTCTTTGGTAGCTATAAATAGTGTTTTGTCAATCTCGGCATAAATAATTCCTGTATGGTCAACAAAAGAAACAGGAAGGTCAAAATAGTATTCACCTTTTTTTGCAAGCTTTTGGCGAATTGTTTCTATCAAATCATCATTGAAGATAAATTGGGCTACTGCTTTCTTTTTAATTGGACGTTTGAAATCAATAACGGCCTTTTTATCCCAAACTACATAATCTTTACCAAATATTTGAATTAGCTGAATGGCATAAATAGGGTCGATGGCAGCATATATACTACCACCGTAAATAGTGCCATTATAATTGGTGTTGCGCCAATTCCGTTTTAAGCGCACATGAATCTCTTTCCAATCGCCACTGATAAAACGTACTCTGCCACTGCTTCGTCGGAATGCTGGAAAGTGGTTTAGTCCAAAGCGGAACCATCGGCTATGAAGGCTTTCCTTACGATCGGTTTTGAATTCTTTCATTTTATTGTTGAATTATGATAAAAAAATGCCAAGCAAATCAATACTTGGCATTTTTATAAAATCGTATAGTATAAAACTGGAATTAATCTATAATTGTATTCCAATTGTGCTTGTCTTCTATTTCTCCCAACTGAATACCTTGTAAGGTTTTGTACAGTTTGGTTGAAATTGGACCTGCTTTTCCATCTTTACAATATAAATAATCTTGTTTGGTATCGCGATCAAAAATGCGCTTGATTGGTGTAATTACTGCAGCTGTACCACATGCTCCCACCTCATCAAATGATTCTAACTCTTCAACCATAACATGACGTCGCTCAATGCTTAATCCTAGCTCTTTAGCAATTACTCGTAGGCTCATATTGGTGATTGATGGTAGAATAGACCCTGAATCAGGAGTAATGTATTTACCTTCTTTGATTCCAAAGAAATTGGCAGGACCTGCTTCATCAATATGCGTTTTAGTTTTTGCATCTAAGAACAAAATAGAAGCAAAACCCTCGTCGTGTGCACGCTCGCCAGCAGGTAAGCTTGCGGCATAATTACCGCCTACTTTCAAATGACCTGTACCCAAAGGAGCAGCACGATCATAATCACGTGCGATTTGAATTTCCACAGGATTAAATCCTTCTTTGAAATATGGTCCTACAGGAGTAGCAAAAATCATAAATAGATACTCTGTAGCTGGTTTCACACCCACTTGAGCTCCCGAGCCTATCAATAAAGGACGTAGATAAAGTGACGACCCTGTGCCGTAAGGAGGAATAAAGTCCTCATTAAGCTTAATAACTTTTAGCATTGCCTTAAAGAATAGCTCAGATGGAACGGGTTCCATTAATATTCCATTGGCTGAGTTTTGGAGTCGCTTGGCATTATCTTCCCAACGAAAAACACGAATCTTTCCATCTTTCCCACGAAACACCTTTAAGCCTTCAAAAGCTTGCTGCCCATAGTGTAAAGCCGATGCAGCCATGTGAATATTAATTGTTTCTTCTGAACTAACTTCTAAGGAACCCCATTTACCATCACGAAAATAGGTACGAACATTATAATTTGTTTTAGTATAACCAAAACTTAGGTTTCCCCAATCTATTTCACTCATATTATCTTGATATTTAGTAATGTCTATATTGTTTTAAAGTGCTGCTAATTTATAAAAAAAAACCATGTGGATGCTTATTATTTTCTATACAGCTATATATTAAAACACCTCATTAGCATTGATAAATATACCTTGAGCGCCGTACTGTCCCCAGGCATAATCAATAGTAACATTTATGCGAGCCTCCTTTTGCAGCATTATTCTAAGCCCCACTCCATAGGCGTAGTTTACGTACTTAAACAAATCAATATTTCCGTCTCTGTTGGAAGCAGTAGTGGCATTTGCAAAAACTACTGCACCAATTAGCTCAGGACTTTTCTTGGTTCCCCATAAGTGCGCACGGTATTCTACTTCTGAATAAATGATATTTGTGCCTCTAAATCGTCCTTGAGTATACGCTCGTCCTGATTTTCCAAATTGATCCCAGCCGATAGCGCCTAAATCCATATAAGGTCTTGTGCCAGTTACTTGTAAATCGGTCCATAGCCATACGGCAATAAGGTCACGAGCTCGTTTTTTTGATACGCCAAAATAATCACGATATTCTAACCAGAGACTTGTTGAATTTTGTGTGCTTCCTAAAAATGTTGGATTCATTCGATAACTTATTAGGCTGTATCTACCTTTATAGGGGTTGGCGGCATTGTCACGACTATCATAAACGAAATTCAGTGATATGCCTGATAATGAATAAGTTTCAGCATCGTACCCGTTATATATACTGTATGAATAATGACTTGTTATGTGAGGAGAAGTATTGTTAGTTGTATCTAGTTTTAATAAATTATCCTTAATATTATAATGATAATCAAGATGATAACCTAGTCCTGCGTAAAAGTATTCTTTTATTCGTTTAAGAAAAATCTCTGAAAACTTAATGTAATTAAATTCTAGCATTTGGCTAGTAGTAATGGGCTCAGTAAACATTCCATCTTCATATTCATAGCCTTCACTTACGAGCTTTGCAGACTGAGGCCCGGTTCCCAGTCCAAAAGTTGGTTGGGAGGAGTCAAAATACCGCCAATCTCCCAAAAGAATCCATTTATCGTCCGGGGTATAAACATTGGTTTTAATAAACATAAGTAATTGATTATTAGTTGAATAGTTTATAGTGCTTACCGAAGTTGACATGCGTGTAGTTTTTGGGTCGCCAAGCATTGCATTGGCTGATAAGGCCACTCCAAACAATACGCCAACAGTGGGATTAGCACCGATAATAGGCAAGGGGATAATGGAGGACTCTCCTTTATTTAAATGAATAGTATCTGAAGGTATTGGGTGATGTCCTTGTGAAAAAACCATATTCGATAAGCTTATTATTAGAATAACAATAAGAACTAATCTAATATGAATGTAGTTTTGAGTCATAGTTTTAATAAATATTGATGAACAAGCTTTATTATTTGTCAAAGATAGAATATAAAGTGATACTTCTACAGGCTCAGTGTAAGTCTTAAAAGAATCGAAGATTCAAAGTAATAA
>JAGLCR010000043.1 GCA_023146135.1 Bacteroidales bacterium | reverse complement strand
GGTAAATTTGACTGAAGCCTTGGAAAAAAACATTGAAAAGAAAACTTTTCGGGATAAAGACCGTCATAAGAATAATCCCAAGCTGACTAGATAATTTGGAACTATAATCATCTGAAAAACTAAAGGAACTATATTTACCAAACATAGATTATATGAGAATCATATTCCTCATTTCTTTTTCATTATTTTTTTTAAGTACTAGCTTTGGGCAAGCACTTTCGGGTAAGGTAGTAAACAGCCAAAATGGGAATCCATTGGCTTTTGTGAATATTCTTTTTGATCAATCGGGACGAGGGGTGTCTTGTGATATCGATGGTCTATTCGAAATAAAGAGTCTCACCGGAGTCAAAAACTTACGTTTTAAGTATGTTGGCTTTCACGATACTATTATAGCTTGTCACAGCATCAAAGGGAGCTATTTGAATATAAATATGCGTCCTAAAAGCTATCAATTGACCGAAGTGAAAATCATGCCTGGTGCTAATCCTGCCCATCGAATAATAAAAGCTTGTACCAAAAACAGAAACGTAAATAATCCAGAGAAACTTGCTTCATTCTCCTATAAGGCATATCATAAAATGATTTTTACATCCAAGTCATCGGCTGAATTTCAACCCGACAGCTTGGTAAAAGGCTCCAACAGCTTATCCCTATCAAGCTCTAGTAATGATATGGAAACTCTTGAAGAAGTTTTTGTAGATGAGCCAGAGCCAAAGGACTCTACGGAGGAATGGGAGAAAAACTTTTTCAAAAGTCAGCATTTGTTTATAATGGAAAGTGTATCGGAGCGCAAGTTTAAACGGCCCGATAAGAACTATGAAAAGGTTATTGGCACCCGTGTCTCTGGCCTTAAAGACCCTTTCTTTGCTATGATTGCTACGCAAATGCAGTCGTTCTCTTTCTACAAACCCACAATTACCTTAATCGACAAAAACTATATAAACCCCATCAGTGTGGGAAGTACAAAAAAATATCTATTCTTAATTGAAGATACTATTTATCAAGGAAATGACTCTGTCTATGTAATTTCATATCGACCTTATAAAGGTAAAAACTTTGATGGGCTTAGAGGTGTTATCTATATCAATACTAATAAATATGCTATTCAGAATGTAATTGCCGAGCCCGCCGATACTAACAGCACTTTCGGAATCCGAATTCAACAAAAATACGAACTAATCGATAATAAGTATTGGTTTCCAGTACAGTTAAATACCAATTTAGAGTTTAATACAATTACCCTAAACAAGGAAACACTTGTTGGTATTGGTAAAAGCTACTTAAAAAATATTGAAATTGAGCCATCGATGAAAGGTGTACGATTCTCGAATATAATATTGGATATTGATCGCAAAGCAGGAAAGCAGGATAGTATTTTTTGGAATGCCAATAGAGTAATGCAGCTTGACAGTCTTGAAAGTAAAACTTATCAAGTGATTGATAGTATTGGCGATGCTGAAAATCTTGATGAGAAATTATGGGTTTTACGTACCTTGGGAAATGGCTATATTCCTTGGGGACCAGTGAATATGGAAATTGACAAATTTTTTCAATACAATCAGTTCGAAGGTTTTCGTTTAGGTATTTCGTTAAAGACCAATGAAAGAGTATCGCAATGGTTTCAGCTTGGGGCCTATGGCGCCTATGGGTTTCGAGACTACCAATGGAAATATGGAGGGAGTCTGGATTTCACACTTCATAAACCAAGCGAAACGCACTTTACATTTCAATACCAACACGATGTATCTGAAAGTGCAGCGCAAGAAAGCTTTTCGAAGAGCTCGTTCTATAATACCGATTTATATCGTAATTTTCTGATTAAGGAGATGAATTACATCGATTTGCTGAATGCTGAATTACGATTTCGAGCACTAACTAATTTTTCATGGAAATTAGGCTATAGCTATTTTGAAAAAACAAGAACTCTTAATTCTGATATCTATCCCCCGAGTCAAATTGCTAAGCCTGGTCCAAAGAGCTATTTCCAAGAAACCTATATCGAAACAAGGTTTGCTTATAAAGAAAAAATTGTGCGTAATCCAATATACCAGTTTTCCTTAGGGACAAAATACCCAATCTTAAACATTCGGTACACCTATGGTAGTTACCATAATGCTGGAGATATTGCGGCAAATCCCAATTATAGTCGGCTAGACGCGCAGATAAGTAAGAGTTTCTTTATTCGTTATTTGGGGAAAAGTAGTTTCAACCTTCGTGGTGGACTTATGAATACTGACAAAAATATGCCTTGGTACCAATTATACAATGGGCGGGGAAGCTATGCAGCATTTTACTTAGAATCGCCCAATAGTTTTGGAACCATGCGTATGAATGAGTTTTTGAGCGACCAATACATGAGTTTATTCTATCGCCATGATTTTGGAAGTCTGTTATTTGGTGATGGTCAATTTGTACCTCAACCAGAGTTTATTACAAGCTTTACCATAGGGTCGCTAAATACTAATACCAACTACCCAAACATAAAGTATCAAACTTTGGAAAAGGGTTATATGGAATCGGGAATTATGCTTAATTCAATACTCAATTCTGGCTTCACAACAATAGGAGTGGGCTTTCTGTACCGTTACGGACCGTACGCATTTGTAGATGAGTGGGATAATTTTGCTTTTAAATTTAGCATGCGTTTTTCTTTGTAAAATATATTATTCAATGCTTAGCACAAATGCTCCTTCCTCCTTTACATAATATACTGGAATGCCTGACTGCTCCATCGCAGGGCTCCATTTTTTAATATTCCAAGGCGCATTGGATGGTGCTATTATTATATTTTTACTTTTATACATCTGCAATAGCTTATCCATTTCGAGCTCAGGATTACTACTAATAATCAGATAATCTAAGTCTATACTGCCAGTATATTTTTCAAACGAATTTTCAGGTGTAATGATAGCAATTCGTAAGCTATCGAAAGAAATAAACTGCTGAGAATGAAAATAGTATTCCGTTTCTACTAACTCCTTGCTTTGTATATCATTGAGTATTCGCTTATGAATATGGGATCTAATACTATGTTCACTCGTTTGGTAATCAACCAATTCAGGATAATCAACAACATCAGCATCGGTAAGTGCATGCTCTATACCCTTGTGAATAAAAGATATATAATCATACTTTCCTGTTTGATAAACGATGAACTGATCTGCCAAATTCCTTTGGTAAATATTTGCTCCTAGAAATAGAATCAGAAGGGCTAAGTTTACAAAAATCAATTTTGATTTTTTATGAATAAGCATCACTGAAATAAAAATGGACAGTAATACTAAAATAACTAACTCCGTGAAACTAATATAGATACCACGACTTACCGACATCGGTAATTGCTCAATAAAAGTAATAAAGCTATTAAGAAGCCACACCATTTTGGAGAGCAAGAAAGCAAAATAATCTGCAAGCACACCAGCCCAAGAAAATAGTAAAACTGTTATTCCCGAAATAAAAATAATAAAGGCTGCAGGTATCACCACAAGATTCGTAATTAAGAAGTAGTTTGGAAAACTATGAAAATAGTAAAGAGCCAATGGAGCGGTCCCAATCTGCGCCGCAATAGAAACAGTACTTAGTTGCCATATTTTGAAAAGCCAATTCCACTTGGGGCTCCATAGATCTTGAATTGGTTTTTGTAAGGCAACAATAGCAATCACAGCAGAATAAGACAATTGAAAACCAAGGTCAAGAATCAAGTAAGGGTTAATCAATAACAACACAAAAGCCGAAGCAGCAAGAGAATTATATATATTTACGTGTCTTCCTAGGTTTTGACCTATACTAATAAATGAAAACATGGTGGCAGCACGCACCACTGATGGAGAAAGGCCCGTAATCATGGCATATGCCCAAATACTCAATAGAATAATAATTGACCGAATTAAACTCCCATGCTTAATACGGTTTAGAAAGCCCAAAAACACATTCAACAGCATAAAGATTATTCCCACATGAAGACCCGATACGCAGAGAATATGCATTGCTCCAGCTCCCGAAAAGGCCTGGCGTAGCTCGGGAGACAAATACCCTCTCACCCCCAACAACATGGCAGCTGTTACTGATAGCTCAGCATCTTTGATATGATGACGCCTAAGTTCTTCCAACAAAAAATGTCTTACTTCGAGCGACCATTTTTTCAAAACACTCGAGCTTCTTAAGCCCGTAAGCTGCCATGATCCCGATCGCAAATATGCTTGGTATTGCACTCCTGACTTTTCCAAATAGGATTTATAATTAAACTCATCAGGATTTTGAGGCCCTTGAATTAAGGCAATATTATTAGCAAAAAACAGCCTATCACCATAGGTAACTGTTCTTGCTAAAGAATCCTTTTGCAAGTATAATACTACCAAGCCATTGGTATTCGAATGGCTATTCTTTGTACCCAGCTCATCAATTTCAACAATCAACTTAATTGATTTCGGTTTTTCCTCTGGCAGTTCCACAATACTTGCTTGAACGTACTTAGCTTCAGCTAAATGTTTAGCAAAATAATTATCTAACTCATAATCATGATGATATTTAGTTAATCCAATTCCTATAATAAAGAAGGAAAAATAAATCAAAATACCACTTAAGTATCTGTATTTATATGGAAATAGGTATTTTCTTGGCCAAGCCAAAAAAGCAACAATCGACAATAGGAAAAAATTGCTAATCAAAGGAGGTGCTCCTTGGGGAAACACCAAATAATACAAAATACCCACAACCAAAGGTATAAGTAAACGTAGTATGGGGTATTCGTGCCAATTCATCTTTTTGATTTTGACTAAGATACGAAAAATTATAATACTTGATATGCTAAGCAAGAATTCTATAGTGTAAACGCATCTAAAGGCTATTTAAAGACAATTCTTATTCAGAATATAGTTCAAGTTCTTAGCTAGAGACTGTCACCCTTTGAAAAAGGGGGCTAAGATGGATTTGCGGTGGCTGGGGGATTTAATCTAAATGTAAACCATATTTTAAAACGAGTCACTCCATAAAAATCCCACTTACTACCCGCATTGCTTACGCACTATCCTTTTTTCTAAGGGGAACAAAAAAACTCGCGAAACAGGGGCAGTATCTAACTAATAAACTGAAATATACACTGAATTTAGAAACATTTGCCCTAGGCATTCAATTCTTTTTCTCAATAAATAAAGATAATAAAATAAGAGGGGCAATAGATTTACTACCTTTGTACGACCATGGTAAATCAAATTCTTAAGGAAAATTTCAAACAGGCATTAAAGAGTATTCGGAGCCATCTGCTTCGAGCTATTCTTACAATGTTTATAGTTTCATTGGGAATTGTAGCTCTTATTGGCACTCTTACTGCCATTGAATCGCTTAAGGGTTCATTAAGCGGTAAGTTTATGAGCATGGGGAGCAACACTTTTAGCATTAAAAATAAAGGTGGTGTACGTGTATCAAATCATAATAAGCGTTCAAGATATCGTGCACCAATAGGATATAAGGAGGCCCTTGAATTTAAGCGCCGCTTCGAACTACCAGGTATTACTTCTATCAATACCTTTTCAAGGTCATTAACCGTTCTCAAGTATAAAAATCATAAAACAAACCCCAATATTAATATTGTTGGTATTGATGAGAATTATTTGGAAACTTCGGGAAATGACATTCAGCTAGGACGAAACTTTTCGGAAAGAGAGATCCAGTCGGCTTCACATTCCATAATTTTAGGAAGTGAAATCAGCAAAAAGCTTTTTCCAAGCACCCACCCTATTGATAAAATCATATCAGTGGGAGCAGCTAAATATAAAGTGATAGGAGTACTCAAGGAAAAGGGAGCCTCTATGGGCTTTGGCGGCGATCGCAATTGTTATATTAGTTTATCGCAATTGCGCCAAAAATACTATACGCCTAACATGAGCTTTACGGTAAACTTTATGGCGCCAAATCCACAAGTGCTTGATTTAGCAGTTGACGAAGCAACAGGGGTTTTTCGAATAATACGAAAGCTAAAAACAAGTGATGAGAATAATTTTTATATCTCTCGAAGCGATAATCTTGTTCAGCAATTGGAGGAAAACTTGAGCACATTAAACTTTGGAGCTTATATTATTGCCTTTATTACTTTGCTTGGCGCATCGGTGGGCTTAATGAATATTATGCTTGTTTCAGTTAGCGAACGAACCCGAGAAATAGGTCTAAGAATGGCCGTTGGTGCTACCCCTGCCATGATTCGTAATCAATTTCTTATTGAAGCAGTTGTTATAACAGAGATGGGCTGCTTATTGGGTATTGTAATGGGTATTGGTTTGGGCAATTTTGTTAGCTCTTTTGTTGATGGTGTATTTATCATGCCTTGGTTTTGGATATTTATTTCATTAATCGTAAGTACAACTGTAGGATTAATTTCAGGCCTTTATCCAGCAATCAAAGCTTCAAAAACTGACCCCATTGAATCGCTACGATTTGAATAACAATAGTACTTTTATAAGCATGACTAAACTGGAGAAATTCTTTACCAAAAAACGACTTATTATTCTGATAGTTCTTTTTGTAATTACCAACCTTAGCTTTCATTTTGGCCCATGGAGCACCTCTGCTTTAGCTAAAGTAAGTGGTGGCATGGGTATTCCTGATATAATGTTAGCTTATGATATTGAAACCCTTCGCAATATGTTTGAAGCATATGGCCCAGAAGGAATCATTATCTATAAAAACTTACAACTAATAGACTTTATCTACCCCATTATCTATGCTGCTGTTTTGCTAGGTCTTCTTGTCCGACTAAAAATGAATAATACTTTTAAGGTGCTGTACGCCACTCCTTTTTTTATCGTTTTTATCGATTATTCTGAAAATTTTCTCCTCCGTCATTTAATTAATATCTATCCCAATATAACAGAGGCACAAAGCCATTTAGTAAAGCTTGCTTCCCTATTAACAGGCTTAAAATGGGCAAATATTGGGGCTTTAATATTCGCTATACTTGCTTATTGGATATGGAAGCAATTTCATAAAAATAACGCTTAGCTATATTGCTACGGAAATATAAAAACCAAATTTACCAAAACAATTCTTCGTATTTTTGCTTTAAATCAAACATCAATGAACGAACATTTAGATCCCGAAGCGGAGCATTTATCTCATACTGATAAAGATATTGAGCAGGCCTTGCGGCCCAGTGCTTTCAACTCATTTCGTGGTCAGCCACAGATAGTGGAAAACCTTGAGGTATTTGTGGAAGCGGCGAAGTTACGTGGTGAAGCAATGGATCATGTGCTTTTGCATGGCCCTCCAGGCTTGGGCAAAACCACATTGTCAAATATTATTGCCAATGAGTTGAACGTGGGAATCAAAATTACGTCAGGGCCTGTATTGGACAAACCTGGAGACTTGGCAGGCTTGCTGACGGGATTAGAATTAAATGACGTACTCTTTATTGATGAGATTCATCGGTTAAGTGCCGTGGTTGAGGAATACCTCTATGCGGCGATGGAAGACTTTAAGATTGATATTATGCTAGAGTCAGGTCCCAATGCCCGTTCGGTGCAAATATCTCTGGAGCCTTTTACTTTGATTGGCGCCACAACACGCTCTGGTTTACTTACTGCACCCTTACGCTCACGATTTGGTATTAACTCAAGACTAGCCTATTATAACGCTCAAGTTCTTGCTGGGATTGTGGAACGTTCAGCCGGCATCTTGGATGTTCCCATCGAAAAGAATGCTGCTTTAGAAATTGCTCGTCGTAGTAGAGGAACTCCTCGTATTGCCAATGGTTTATTGCGCCGTGTACGCGACTTTGCTCAAATAAAAGGCAATGGAAAAATTGATATGAAAATTGTAAACTTCTCCCTCGAAGCACTCAATGTGGACCAAAATGGATTGGATGAAATGGATATACGTATTCTGTCAACCATTATTGATAAGTTCAAAGGCGGACCTGTTGGACTTACTACTATCGCTACTGCGGTGGGCGAAGACGCTGGTACTATTGAAGAGGTATATGAGCCATTTTTAATTATGGAAGGATATATTCAACGTACATCTCGTGGTCGTGAAGCTACGGAATCGGCATATAAGCATTTAGGAAAAACGAAAGATGGAAACACTGGGGATTTGTTTGATTAAGAGCAACTAAGAAACGTGAAGCAAATGTATTATAATTGTTTCCGGTATGAAATTCAAATAATCCCTCGTTCAATCATCCTAACAATCATCTCAATATTACGATCTTTTCCTTTGGGGTCGTATCGCACTTTCAGGTTATAGCCAAACAGTCGTCCAACGCCCTGCCATAGTGTTGCCGAAACACCTCCTCTCAACTCTTTGAGTAATACATAGGACGAGTGATTACACTCTCGATCAATAAGTTTTACAAGTATTTTACCTTCACCAACATAAAGCTTGCGTAGCTTTCCTTCATAGTCGGCACGAATCTCTTTTTCAACTCGTTTCATTATCTTTCTTCGCTCTCGCTTGCTGTCGGTAGCACGTAAAATCTGATCATAATCGCGAAGTTTTTCTCCCGCAAGTTTGGCATATGGATATACGTTTTTAACATAACGAACTAGTCGATAATATCTACGCTCTGCCTTTTTAGTAGCAAACTTTTTGTGCCCAACAATATATATTGCTGCCAAATTAATCTGCGGCACCGTATCGCCATCAATAATTATTGCTTGACTAATAATAGGGGTGGTTTGCTGTGCCGAAAGCACAACAAACAAGAATAAAAATGATATGATTAATACTGCTTTTTGCATAATATAAATACAACTAGAAGCCAATTAACCAAATATAATGCCACTGATTCATCAGTATATGACAAGGGCTTAGGTTAACTATTGAAAAAGAGAAATATTTGATTTACTCAATTGCTTTTCAACATATTTAGCATCAATAATAAGCTTCTTTTTCTTCTTTTCCGACGGCATATTAAACATTGCATCCGTAAGAACAGCTTCAACGATAGAACGTAATCCACGCGCACCTAGCTTATATTCTATA
This sequence comes from Bacteroidales bacterium, assembly GCA_023146135.1. GTDB lineage: Bacteria > Bacteroidota > Bacteroidia > Bacteroidales > UBA1556 > UBA6267. The sequence goes on along the minus strand of JAGLCR010000043.1, from coordinate 7,099 downwards.
GCCTTATCAACAATAAGTTCATACCCATCGTCGGTAAATGCTATTGCAATATTATCCATTTCAAATAGCTTATGAAACTGTTTTGAAAGGGCATTTTTAGGCTCTTGCAAAATACGAATTAAGGTTTCTTTTGTTAAAGGGTGTAAATAAGTAACCACTGGCAAACGGCCAACAATTTCGGGAATAAGCCCGAAACTCCTCACATCTTGAGGCGAAACGTATTGTAGTAAATTACTCTTATCCAGTTTGTCAATACCCTTTTTGTTATATCCAATAACATTAGTATTCAATCTATTGGCAATTTTTCTTTCGATACCATCAAAGGCTCCACCACAAATAAAAAGCACATTTTGAGTATTAACTCTAATCATTTTCTGGTCGGGATGCTTACGACCTCCTTGAGGAGGAACATTTACTTCTGCCCCTTCAAGCAGTTTAAGTAAGGCTTGTTGAACACCCTCACCCGACACATCACGCGTAATAGAAGGGTTATCACTTTTACGTGCTATTTTATCAATTTCATCAATAAAAACAATACCTCTTTCTGCTGATTCAACATCATAATCAGCAGCTTGTAGTAAACGTACAAGAACATTCTCTACATCTTCACCCACATAACCGGCTTCGGTAAGCACGGTAGCATCGGCAATACAAAAAGGAACATCCAGCATTTTGGCAATCGTACGAGCCAATAGTGTTTTACCAGTTCCTGTTTCGCCCACCATTAAAATATTGGATTTCTCAATCTCAATCTCCTCCTCGTTGCGATTCTGTAAGTTATAGTTTATCCTTTTGTAATGATTATAAACAGCCACACATATTACTTGCTTAGCTTCGTCTTGACCAATTACATACTCATCGAGCAATTGCTTGATTTCTATAGGCTTGCGAAGTTTTACTTCTCCGTGCGTTGATTTAGCAGATTTTACTTCTTCTTTAATTATCTCCTCTGCCTGAACAACACAATTCTCACAAATGTGCCCTTCAACTCCACTAATTAAGATTTTGACCTCATTACGACGTCTTCCGCAAAAGGAACAAATGTCCTCTGTTTGCTTTTTAGCCATTATATTATCTTTTACTATTTACGAACCAAAATTTCATCAATCATTCCATAACTTTTAGCTTCTTCAGCAGTCATCCAATAATCACGATCAGCATCCTTCCAAATCTGCTTATAGGATTTATTGGAATGTTTGGAGATAATCTCGTATAATTCCTTTTTCAATTTTTGAATTTCAATGGCAGTAATCTCAATATCTGAGGCTTGCCCTTGCGCTCCACCCATAGGTTGATGAATCAAAACACGGGAATGAGTCAATGCGGTACGTTTTCCTTCGGCACCAGCACAAAGTAAAACAGCTCCCATTGAAGCAGCCATTCCAGTACAAATAGTAGCAACATCAGGATTGATATACTGCATGGTATCATAAATCCCTAATCCTGCATATACAGATCCACCAGGAGTATTCAAATAAATCTGAATATCCTTTTGAGCATCAACAGACTCCAAGAAAAGCAATTGCGCCTGAATGATATTGGCCACATAATCGTCGATGGGAACACCCAAGAAAATAATGCGATCCATCATCAAACGAGAAAATACATCCATCGTTGCAATGTTCAACTGTCGCTCCTCAATAATGGTTGGTGAAATATAATTACTGGTCATTGAGTTAAATCGGTCAAGATTTAAACTGCTGATACCATGATGTCCTCGTGCGTATTTACGAAATTCGTTATGATCCATTTTCTTATTATTTAATGGTGTGAAATAATTATTCTATAGGCAAAGATACAAAATTGAGTAATCTATTAATCATAAAAAAAAGCCAAGAAATAAAATACTTCTTGGCTCTATAATATTATAATTTAGAAATTATGCTTGAGCAGTCATTTCTTTAGTAACCATTGCTACAAAATCATCATAAGAGATGTTCTTTTCAGTAATCTTCAGCTTATCATTGAAAAAATTAGTCATCTTCTGTTCAATAATTTGATCAGAAACACGCTTAATCTCTTCTTGATTCTGCATTACCTGCTCTGTAACCTGATTCAAAATTTCATCATTTCCATCTTGGTCACCAAAAGCTTGCATTGCTAATATTTCTCTAACACGAGCTTTAATTTCATCTTGAGTAACGTAAAGGTCATTCTGTTTTACCAAATGCTCTTCAATTAACTGCCATCTCAAAGTGTCGCGATAAGAATCGTACTGAGAATTTAATTCCTCGGTAGTAATACGCTTATCCTCCGTTTCACGCAAATTGGATTCAATAATCCAACGCTTCAAAAACTCATCTGGCAAAGTAAGGTCGGTCTTTTTGATAAGTGTTTTGGTAACATCAGAATAGAATTTACGATCACCTTCCGCCTTAAACGACTCTTCCACATCACGCTTCACACGAGCTCTTAATTCTTCCTCAGTTTTGATATTATCATTTTCATAAACCTTAGCATAAAGCTCTTCATTCAGTTCAGCAGGAGTAATGCGGCTAATTTCTTTGATTTCAATTTTGAAATCTGAAGTTAATACCTCAGCCTCTTCACGAGTAATTGCTAAAAGTGTAGCCACTTCAATATCATCTTTAAGTGCTTTCTTCATATTAAATACTACAGAAGCATCCTTTTTCTTTCCAATAAACTTATTCTTGATAGTTTTCAATTTGATCTTTTCCAAAGAAATGGAAATATCTTTTGTAATACCATCCTTTAGGTCCTTTCCATCTTCATCCAATTGAGTAACCATACCCATAACCATATCGTTATCAGCAACTACATCTGGATTTGACTGTTCGCCAAAGCGACCCAAGATATCTTGAATATACTTCTCAACCGTTTCTTCCTCTGCTTGAATTGCATAGCGAGTTACTTTGGTTTTATCATCCAATTCCAATTCAATACTTGGCTTAATACCTAACTCATAATAGAAGGTAAAATCCTTATCATCCTTGAAGTTAATCACACCTTGTTTCTCATTATCTGGTAATGGCTGTCCTAAAAGTTCCAAATTATTATCAGCAATATATTTATCCAACTGCTCACTAATTAATTTACTTACTACATCAGCTTTTACTGGCTCACCATACATCTTTTGTACCATGCCAAATGGCACTTTACCAGCACGAAAACCTGGAATATTTGCCGTTCTACGATACTCGTTTAAGGACTTTTTTACCTCCTCGATATAATCTGCTTCTACTACATTTAATACTAGCGAAGTGATTAATTCAGCTTTTGACTCTTGTGTTATATTCATACAATCAACTTATTATGGTGTTTTACTAAATCGTAATGTCGTTAAAAAACAACAATAGCACCCTTAAAAAAAGAGTGCTATCTTGTGCGGATGAAGGGACTCGAACCCCCACGCCTCTCGGCACTAGATCCTAAGTCTAGCGCGGCTACCAATTACGCCACATCCGCATTAGGACCCTGAAATTCAGGGCTGCAAAGATATAAATTATTTTATAATTATCAATTTAATTATAAAATTTTATTCTCAGCCCTAAATATATCTCTATCTGTCTAATATAGTGCGTTATATAACTGCATGAAAAATAATATTTAATTCAGTATTTAATTACCGAAAAAATATTGATATTTGCATCCTACAATTGATAACAACTTAAAACAATAATAATGGAAAAACACGACGAAAAAGCATGTTTAGTATGCAATCAAGGTGAGCACGATGTGCCATTGATAGAATTAAGCTTTCGAGGAGGGAAATATTATATTTGCCCTCAGCATATCCCTGTATTAATCCACGATCCAGGAAAACTAGCAGGAATGCTTCCTGGTGCTGAAAATATGCAAGCAGGCTAATAGACAAATGATAATTATAAAGACTCGCTATGCGGGTCTTTTTTTTTGTACTTTAGTTGGTCTAAACACCCTATCTAAAAGATGAAACACTTCGGTTATCTTGTGGACTTATTCTACCCTCGACTTTGCATGGCTTGTGGGCGATCACTTTTAAAACATGAGCATGTTATTTGTAGCTATTGTACTGTTCAACTTCCAAAAACCAATTTTCATAAAATAACGGACAACCCGATAGAAACCGTCTTTTGGGGTCGGGCAGATATTAAGGCTGCCACCGCATACTATAAATACACCAAGGATGGGAAAGTGCAGCACCTAATACATCAATTTAAGTATAAAGGCTTTCGAGAGATTGGAGTATATATTGGTGCACTTTTGGGTAAATTACTTCAAGAAAGTAATCGATTCACTGATATTGATATTATCATTCCCGTGCCTTTACACAAAAGCAAGCTTCGCAAACGAGGATTTAATCAAAGCGAACTTTTTGCTAGAGGACTTGAAAAGACAATGAAAGCGGTAGTAATTGATGATAACCTATATCGGAAAATTGCCTCCTCCACTCAAACTAAGAAATCGCGTTGGGAACGCTATAAAAATGTAAATGATATTTTTGGAATTCGTGATGCAAGTCTTTTCGAAAATAAGAAACTCCTACTAGTCGACGATGTGATTACCACCGGCTCCACCATTGAAGCCTGTGCCAGTATATTAAACCAAATTGAAGGTGTGGAGGTTTCTGTTGTGGCAATGGCTAGTGCGGCTTTTTAAAATAATTACCCTAACTTTGTGTCAATATTCAATAAATATTACCCTAACTTTGTACATATTATCTAATTATTACCCAGTATATATTACATATATATCGTATATTTGCCCTAACATTATAACATATAATTAATACATGAGCATCTATCGTACACTATATCAGCGTTTATATACATGGAAAGATGAATTAGATCATAAACCCGTATTAATACGTGGTGCTCGTCAAGTTGGAAAAACGACTTTAGTTCGAAGTTTTTCCAAAGAATTTGCGAACTATATTGAGTTAAATCTTGAACGTGAGGCAGATCGAGAACTATTTAAACTTGATGATACAGGTAAATTACTAAATGCTATTTATCTTCACAAGGAAATAAAACTAAATTCAGGGAACACACTCCTTTTTATAGACGAAATTCAAGAAGAACCAAAAGCAATTCAACAATTGCGATATTTTTACGAAGATTTTCCAGAATTATATATTGTTGCTGCAGGCTCGCTATTAGAATTTGCGCTACGAAATGTTCCAAGCTTCCCTGTAGGTCGGATTGAATATATGTATTTGCACCCAATTAATTTTGAAGAATATCTTGGTGCTTTAGAAAATACACTTGCCCAAGAAGCACTTGCTACGGTTCCCGTTCCTTCTTATGCACATACAATACTTTTAAGGCATTTTCATGATTATGCTTTAGTTGGAGGCATGCCTGAAATTGTGAATAACTATTCTCAAAGTAAGAGTTTTCTCGGTTTATCAAAGCAGTATAACTCTCTATGGCAGTCGTATAAGGATGATATCGAAAAGTATGCTAAAAATGATAGTGAAAAGAAGGTTATACGTCACATAATGGCTACAGCGCCGTATCAATTAGACCGAATTAAGTTTGAAGGTTTTGGAAACTCAAATTACAAATCGAGAGAAGTTAGTGAGGCGTTAAACGCATTGGATTTGGCAAGGGTTATTCAGATGGTGAATGCCACAACAAGTATTGAAGCACCTATAATGCCTGATATTAAAAAGCGCCCTATACTTCAATTTATCGACTCGGGACTTCTTAGTCATATATTGCTACTACAAGGTGAGATGATTAAACTTTCTGATTTAAGTAATTTCTACCGAGGGCGAATAATTCACCATTTAGTAAATCAGGAATTAATATCAATTCATCAAGATATTTTTTATAAACCCAATTTTTGGGTGCGAGAGAAAAAAACTTCAAATTCTGAAGTGGATTTGGTTTGCCGACACGAAAATATGATTATTCCTATCGAAATAAAATCAGGTAAAGCAGGGACATTAAGGTCATTACATCAATTTGTTGAGCGCGCACCACATCACTATGCTATTAGAATGTATGCTAATGAATTTAGTGTTGAACATACAAAAACACCTTCAGGAACTCCTTATGTTCTAATGAACCTACCTTATTATTTGGGAACCCAAATCCCAAAGTATATGGAGTATTTTGTGAATAATTATTAGAAAGCTGAGTTTCATATAAGGCACTCTATATTCTATAATGAAATTCTCTTAAATAGACTAATCTGTTTAACTCAACCTCCGAATTTTCTTCCATTCCATAGAATAGATAAAACCCAAATAAGCCAGTAGTAGCATCGTATTTACACTAAGCTTAATCCATAGAGTTTCGATTCCAAACTGAAGGCTTAAAAAGTATAATGCAACTGAAATTCCTAGATACATTAGAATATTAAGAATATTATAAGGTATTGGATAATACTTTCGGCCAATCAAAAGGGAGAGTAGCATCATGCTGCCATAGCAATAGAAAGTAGCCCATGCCGAGCCTGTATAACCAATGCGTGGAATCCAATAAATATTTAAGCTAATGGTGATAATAGCACCCACTATGGAAATATAAGCACCCCACTTGGTTTTATTGGTAAGCTTATACCAAACAGAAAGATTGTAGTAAATTCCTAAGAATAGATTTGCCATCAATAGAATTGGAATTACTGGAGCACCTTCTCGGAAGGGCTCACCAATAAGATGAATAATAATATCCATATAGAGCATAGTTCCCAAGAAAATAAGTGAGGTAATTATAACAAAATAATTCATCATATTGGCATACATTTCCTTGGCATCTTTATGCTTTTCGTGGGCAAAGAAGAAGGGTTCGGCAGCATAGCGATATGCCTGAATAAATATGGTCATTAGAATGGAAACCTTATACACCGCACCATATATTCCCACTTGCGCCATGGCTATATCTGGGGGCAATAAGTACTTTAAGAGAATTCGGTCAAGCACTTCATTCATCACTCCCGCCAAACCAAAAATCAATAAAGGCATGGCGTAAATCATCAGCTTCTTCCAAATAACCTTATCAAATTCCAATTTAATTTTCAATAAGTCGGGTAAAAACATCAAGGTCATTAGTCCGCTGGAAATCACGTTGGAAATTAAAATATAATCTACCTTATTTTCCTCATTATAAAAGGAATTGATAAAAGCATGAAAGTTATCCGAAGGAATGGTTTT
>JAGLCR010000042.1 GCA_023146135.1 Bacteroidales bacterium | reverse complement strand
CAGTTGTAGATGCTTCAGTATTATTACAAGAAGTCATAAAAACTACTGCAACAATCACCATAAAATAATTAATAAAACGCATATTCATTGTTTGTCAAATTATTATGTTTCTGCTTATCGTATTAAGCGCGGCAAAGATATATTAATTATTTTATTTAGCGCATAAATATCACTAATTTTATTATTTTTGTGGTCTACTTTAACGAAAGACCATCTTTTATATTGATATACTGTAATTTATAGAATCTTAAATTATGTTAACCATTTTTGGAAAAATAAGCGTACCCCAAATAAGAGATTTCTTTTCGGACGAAGAAAAGTGCTTAGCCTTTGTTGCGGATGAAAAGTGGAAAGATGGATATGTATGTCGAAAGTGTGGCCACAACAATTATTGCAAAGGAAAAACTCCACACTCTAGACGATGTACACGTTGTAAAACTGAAGAATCGGCAACATCACACACCATATTTCATCGCTGTAGGATAAACTTAACCGACGCCTTTCGAATTGCACATTTAGTTTGTTCCAAGCCAAACATATCCAGTACTGAGCTATCAAAACAAGTAAATATTCGTCAGATGACCTGTTGGAAGTTCAAAAAGAAAATTTCGCAATGCATTGAAGATCGTAATGATATGAGTGAGATTAAAAAAGTAAGATTAAAGGAGATTATTCTGGGTAGTCGAAAAAAATAACAGCCCATAGTATTATCTTAATCTTCAAGACAAACATCAATACCATAATACTCAATCAATATTGAATTATCATAATAACAAATTCCTGTCCTAGCATGACGAATGATAATATCTATATACAGCTGAATACCTAGCTATTATAAATACATATTGCTTGTATCTGATTTACCAAGACCACATATTACTTCTCATTTTTTAATAAAAAAATGGAGTATCTTTGAATCGTTAAATGACAAGATTTATAAACCATATTAGCATAATACTATTTCTACTTTTAGGAAGCCTTTCTGTTAACAGAGTGGCTACTGCACAATGCAAAGTAAAAATAGTTGTCCCCTCCACAAAGATATGCTTGGGAGATACCATATCAATGTATGCTATTGGGGGATGTGGTAGTGTATTAGTGGAACATTTCAATGACAGTTCATTGGGACTACTAAATACTAACAACCCAATACCATTGGGTCGATTATGCGATAATGGTATTGATGGCAGCATATACCCTTGGTTTGGCACTCAGTTTACTGGTCCTCATTATTTAACAAGCCCTTCCTTGAATGTAAATTCTAATGGCTTTCAAATATGCTTTGACATGCGGTATGGGGAAGAAGGTAGTGGAGGAAACTGCGAAGGACCGTCGAACATTACCGAGGCCATTCATTTACAATATTCCCTAAACGGAGGTGCAAACTGGAATGATATTCAAATGTGGGATCCTAATGGAGGTCATGATGCTAGTCTAATTCAATGGCAACATTACTGTATCAATCTACCCATCGCAGCACAAAGCACTAGCACAAAGATAAGATGGACTCAAAATTCTAGCACAGCAATAAACACGGCCAACTGGGGGATAGACAATATTTACATTAAAGATAATTCGGCTACATCCTTTACTTGGTCAAGCGGTTTTGTCGGAAGTAATCATCCTGATATACATCCAATTAGTGTAACTAATTATTCAGTAAATGTAAGTGGCAGTAATAGCTGTATTTGTTATGACAGCATTACAATATCGCCCCAGCTAAAGCATAGTGCAAACTATAGTATTTCTGGTTCATTATGCAAAAACGAAGACATTAAATTTATTTATACAGGCAGCGCTCCTCCAACGGCTACGTACAATTGGGATTTTGTTTCTGCTTCGAAAGTAAGTGGGAGTGGCCAAGGCCCCATCCAAGTTCAATGGTCAAAAACAGGCTCATACTACCCTACCCTTATTGTTACAAGTAATGGATGTTCATCATCACCATATAAAATGGAGGTTAGCGTTATGCCATTGGTTAGCTTTTTCTTAGATAAATCAGATGGCTGCGAACCTTTAACAATTAAATATCAAGGTAATGCTTACCCAAAAAGCTCATCATACTTTTGGGATTTTGGTGATGGAGGAACTTCAACCGACTCCACACCAACCTATACTTATATAAATGCTGGGGATTTTGATTTAACACTAATCCTAAAAACTGATAGCGGATGTTTAGACACGATGTTTTTAGCTAATTTTACACATTGCTACCCTTCACCAGAGGTAGATTTTACATTTGCTCCACCTATAATCCCTTTCTCTAATCCTACAGCCACTTTCAATAATCAAACACAAAATGGGCAAAGCTACACATGGGCCTTTGGTGATGGCGGCGGCTCTAATCAACTCAATCCCATATACACATATTCCGCTCTGGGTGACTATTTAGTTTTTCTGAAAGCTACTAGCTCAAAGGGCTGTACCGATTCTATCACCAAATTGTTAAAAGTTGTGGAAGATCGTTTCAATACTCCCAATGTTATTACTCCGAATGGTGATGGTGTAAATGATGTTTTTAAGGTAGAAAATATTGAATACCTCCAATCTTGCAAATTAGAAGTCTATAATCGATGGGGACAGATCGTATATTCTAACGCTCAGTATGACAACCAATGGTCTGGTGACAATCTTGCTGATGGTGTATATTTTTACATTGTAAATTACACCTCATTTTTTGGTGATGGAGAATTCCGGGGGTCATTAACAATAATACGACAATAGTATCAATTGAATTTACAAACTATTTCACTCGCATTTTGAGCATAGATTTTCCTTCTATAAAAGCCTCAAATTCATCACCTATTGCAATTTTACCCACTCCAGCAGGAGTACCTGTATAAATCAAATCTCCAATTTTAAGGGTAACAAATTGTGATACATATGCAATTATGCTATCGATATGAAACAACATTTCGCTACTATTCCCACTCTGTACTTCTTCGCCATTTTTTGTAAGACTGAAATTTACATCCTTCACCGACTTAATGTCCTCCACCGAGATATACTCACTCAATGGGGCAGATGAATCAAAAGCCTTGGCCACTTCCCAAGGTAAACCTTTTGCTTTGCACTCCGATTGTATATCTCGAGCCGTAAGGTCTATTCCTATGGCTACCTTATCGTAATATGTGTGCGCAAACTTTTCTTGAATATGCTTACCTACTTTATTAATACGAAAAACCAGCTCTACTTCATAGTGAATATCCTTAGAAAAATCAGGATGAAAAAATGGACGATTCTTTAAAAGCAAGGCCGTTTCAGGCTTCATAAAAAACACAGGTTTTTCAGGCACGGGATTGTTCAATTCCTTTGCATGCATTACATAATTACGGCCAATACAAATTATTTTCATTTCGATTATATTTTAGAGAGTCTTTTTCTTCGAACAAACCAAAAAGCCAATTATTACTTTTTAGTTAAGCTTTTCAACTGCGTAATATCTCCATTAAAAACATTAATATCCACATATTCATTACTTCCACTAATCACACCTTCGTAAGTAAACTGCCAAAAAAGCCAATTATCCATTCGGGGAGGTGAGGATTTTAAGCGTGAAATCCAAAAATGGTATTTTTCGAAACTCTTATGCTTAAAATACTCTCGGTACAATTGCTGATTTGTATAAACAATAGGCTGTATACCATAAGTTGTTTCCATAATTTTAAGGCAGTTTAACACACCTTCGCGATATTTACTTTTGGATAGTGAGCTTTCCACTTCCACATCTAAAACTGGGGGCAAGTCTCCTTTTTGCATATCTACTACCGAAATAAAGTTTTCCATTTGAATAGTCGAGTTTACCTTGGGTCTATAAAAATGGTAGGCACCTCGCAATATATTATACTTTTTTGCCTTTTGCCAATTATAATCAAACTTTCGATCTACCCACGACTTCCCCTCACTAGCTTTAATATAAACAAACTCGAACTTATAGCCCTCAAAACTAAATTTGGATAGTTTTTTCCAATCAATTTTCCCCTGATGGCGAGATACATCAAGGCCAAAAACATGGTAATCGCTAGGCACAGCAACACCCAAAGCCAAACTAGGTCTCAGCTTTTTGGGTGGAGTAGAACGCTCATGAGTAGCCATATTGTGATACACTTTACGTACCTCACGATAGATTGTACGATGATGTTTGCGAACAACTAACGACAATAGCACCACCATGGTTAATAATATTATCCACACTAGAGGTCTAAAAACCTTTTTACGTTTACTCATCCCTTCAAATATTATATTCTTCCAAAACCACGAAGCTTAATTTCTGTAATTACCTTTTTAGTATAACCTGGAAAATCAGCACGCATCATCCAATCGTAATACTGTGGCTCACGATTAAACACTTCAGCTACAGACTTACCTTTATTTTTACCAAAATTAAAAACCTCTTCGTCGTGTTCATTAAAAATTATTTGCCCAACTAAATCAGCATTTCTATAAAATCGTGAAAACTCAGCAATTTTACCCATATCATTAACTACGGGGGTTGAAACAACACCATCACGATCCTTATACTCACGGTCTTTATAGTAATCAAGCTGTGCCTTAAATATATCCAAGGTAGCACTTACATCTGCCATCGCAGCATGAGCATTTACCAATTCTTTGCCACAATAAAACTGATAGGCAGCAGCTAAGTTCCGCTGTTCCATCTTCATAAAAATATTCATGGCATCTACCATTCGACGACCTTTCATATCAAAATCGACATCAGCACGGATAAACTCCTCCACTAAAAGTGGCACATCAAATTTATTGGAATTATATCCAGCCAAATCGGCCTTGCCAATAAATGCTGCCAACTCTTGAGCAAACTCCTTAAAGGTAGGTTCAAACTTAACATCAGCATCATAAATGCCATGTATCTTAGACGTTTCTTCAGGAATGTGTATCTGTGGATTTATACGCTGTTCAAGAGTTTGCGAGCTTCCATCCTTATTTATTTTAATAACTGCTATTTCGACTATTCTGTCTTTACCTACATTTATTCCAGTAGTTTCCAAATCGAAAAATGCGATTGGGCGGTCTAAGTTTAATTCCATGATTATTGTATTTATTATTGGGTAAAGATAAAACTTATCCTTTTCAATATTATTAAAATAAGAACCCTTTATTTAATTACTTTTACAATTCAATCAAGTTTACTTTGATTTATGGAGATTAAACCAAATGCAATTAATATAAAATATGAAAATTTTCCTTAATCTTTTTGCTGCAACTATTATTAGCATTTCAATTCATGCTCAAGACTTTCAGATCAAAAAGCAAGAAACAGAAAATACAAAAACGGCCATGATGAAAAGACCTTTTGGAATGGAATTATTGGGTAGCGATGATAATTTTGTCTATTACGTGTTTATACCCCATCATAAAGTTTTTGGCAATTCCCAGGGTTATACAACGGCCCATTATGTTAGCAAAGTAAGTAAGGATTTGAAAACTCAATTAAAAAAAACAATTGATTTTGGTAAAAGCGAAAATTGGGGAGTGCAAAAGATTATTTATTTGAACAATAACATATATGCTATTAAACGTGATGATAAAATTATAAATGCATATAAAATTGACAAAAGCTCCCTACAAGTAAGCAAAACTCCAAATAAGATTATGGATTATATGCATGAAGGTTTTTATAGAAAAAATTATTCTTTCGCAATATCAGAAGATCAAAGCAAGTTAATGATTTTCTATTTTATTTACGGCAAAGAGAAAAGTCCAGAAAGGTTTGGTTTTAGAGTTTTTGATGCGAATCTAGAGTTATTATGGGAAAACAACAATTTCAAACCAGAGTTTGAAGAGGGGAATTATAGCTTTGAAAATTTTACTGTAAACAATGAGGGTGAAGTGTCTTTCATTGGGAAAATTAGTCCCGTTGATGATAAAACAAAGTTTCGAACAGACGGTAATAGTTCTCAAACGATTACTTATAAAATTGACAACCCTAATGGAAAGTTTCAGTTATATCATTTATCTGAAAAGGGTGTTAAAATCAAAACACTTGATTTAAATCTCAACAAATATACCATTAGAGACTTAAATTATTCTGTTAATCATAATATATTAAGTATTTATGGAGTCTATTGTACTAGAGAAAAAGTGAGTGCAATAGGCACTTTTATTGCACAAGTAAACTTCGAAAACAAAAGCGTTGACAATATTAATTATAAAAGATTTAGCAAGGAACTAATATCACGAGATTATAACAAAAAAGAAATGACTTTTTTTAATAAACACTATAATAAAACTGAATGGGACGGCTTTCATTACAAAATATCTAAACTTAGGACTCGAAATAATGGTAGTAAATACTTTATTTCTGAAAAATGGATTAAAGGACAGTACAGCGATGTTAACTTTTCAATGACAGCATACCTGTATGAGGATATGTACATCACCTCAATTGATACTAATCAAGAAATAACAACAAACTTCAAAATATCTAAACGACAATACACTCGATTGTATATAAACCGGTGTTCATATGCTATTATGGAAGGTGAGAATGGAAGCTATTTTATATTTAACAGCTCTCCTGTGCCTACATCAAAAATGTTAAAAGAAGGAGCTACAAAAATACTACAGCTAAGTCGTAAAGGCCAGACAACGGTAAAAATAATTGAACCCAAATTTGAAAGCAATAGCACAGTATTCCTTTCCCCTGCATTTGTGCAAATATCAAATAATGAGTTTATTTATGGTAGAATTTCTTTTGAACCAAAATATAATTCCTATGTAAAAGTAACCTTAGTCGAATAACTAATAGAATAGTCTATAACAAAATAAAGAAGACGAAAAATTATTCCTTCGAAAGAAGAATATGCTTCACAATATATCGGCTTCGTTTATCACGCTCTTCTATTTTCACATCAGCCAAGAAGTAGTCTTTATATCCTCCACGCCGAAAAAGAATTTTGAATTCTCCTGGGGGCAAAATAATATTATACTTCGATGTACTATTGTCAACCACAAAATGTCCAAACTCTTGATTGCTCTTTTTATCTACAACTCGAATTTGCACAGCTAGTTTCTCATAAGCTAGCTTAGGAGGAAGCTCATCTGTTGCTTGCAATTGTTTTTTCTGCAAATCAGTTAAGCCATCTATTTTTTTATCAATCAATAGGTTTAGGCTATCCACCTTTTTGTTCTCTTGAGCAATTATTTCTGTCATAATAATCGAGTCTTCATTGAAAATACTACCCGAAATAACGTTGTACAAAGGCTCCACTTCTTTCATCACGACACGATACAAATCCAAATCGCCAAAACCACCATCGCGCAATGAGGCTATATATGCATATCGCATCGACTTACTCAAACAGATTGTCATATCATTATTAGTAGTATTGATAGGAAATCCGAGATTTCTGGGCTTGGAAAAACTAGCACTATCTGCATTATAATCACAGCGAAACAAATCATACCCACCTATTGAATTATGCCCTTCTGAGGCAAAGAAAAAGCTTTTACCATCTGGAGCAAAATAGGGGTAGTTTTCGTCGTATGGCGTATTAATAATTGAGTCTAAGTTTGGCACCCCCCAACTACCATCAGGAAGTCGGTTGCACATATAAATATCTTTACCGCCCTCACCCTCTTTTAATTGGGCAACAACGAACATATGCTTTCCATTGGGCGATAATGCAGCTGCATACTTTGTTTCTTTTTCTAAACTTGGAATTAATACCTCCTCCATATTTCGATAAGCCTTACCTCTTTTATGAGTAATCATAAGATGCTCCTTATCGTCAAACATCTCACGTGTATAAACAAACATGGTGGCACCATTAGGTGTTATCCCCACAACTTTTTCGATATCCGAAGAGTTGATTACCCCTGAAAAACGCTTCGTACGACGATACCGACCAAACTTAAAGTAGGACAGGTATAAATCAGATGGATAATAACCATCCTCTGCTCGATATCTTGTTTTCCTTTGGCTGTTAAATATCAGCATAGTTTCATTAGCTGGCACATAGGGGTTAAACTCAGGATAAAGCGTGTTAATATGTTTCCCCAAATTACTAATTTCCACAGGCACAGGATTGGAAATTGAAATTTTGGCGTTTTCACACAGTTGAATCATTCGTGATGCGGGAATACGATTTTCATCTTTTTCAATTAAAGTCTGATATCTCTCAAAACTTTCAATAGCTTTATCATACTCATTTTCGGATAAATACGCTACTCCCAAATAATACCATACTTGCATATCATATTTTTCCTGCTCCAAAACCCATAAAAACTCTGGAATAGCCAATGACTTATCCTTATTCAATTTAAGATGACATATTCCAGAATTATAATGATATAGTAAGTTATTGGGGTCACGCTTTAACAATCGTTGATACTCCGTTAAAGCATCATAATAATTATTGTATTGCATACATAGCTTAGCAAACTTAGGGTCGGGTTTTTCACTTTTTACAAACCTCTGTGCTGTAGCGCCTTCAAAAAGCAAAACAAATATTAAGACCCATAGTATTTTAAAGAAATTCCTCATTCTTACTTTAATGCTATCAATTGAATTAAGTGAACAAATGTAGAATTATAGAAATTGATATAGAAGTTTACTTATTAACAATTTCTTGAGTTGAATAAACGAGCTTTGTTTTTAATTCGAAGCAATTACTTTAATATAATCTTACGCATATAGCTTATTTTCGGCCCTATTGCTCTGATTAAATAAACGCCTTTAGGGAAATCTTCTAGGCTTAATGTAGCTTCCATTCCTTCCACCAATTTTGACAATAAAAGGCGACCGTTCAAATCATAAATTTCAATGGAAGACATTTTGTATTTGCTTTTTAACGTAATATTACCTGTGCTAGGGTTTGGATAAATTAGGAAAGCCTTATTATCATTTTCAATCTTGCTGGGAGCAATTCCAAGTGGATTGCCATTAAATACACTTATCCCTTCAAAACAGCCAATCCATAATTCTCCATTAGGATTCTTAGTCAAGCATTTGGGAGAAGTAAACAATAAATCATTGGGGGAGTTATAATGAATCCAGCCAAACTGATTAAGAATGGAAATCCCATCATCTTCCACAAACCATTTATTTCCAATATTATCAAAATAGATTTGGTTTACATTGTCGGAGGCAGCAAAAGTCCACCATTGATTACCATCATATTTGTAAATCCAGTTTGAGTTATTTATGGTAGCACCACTTGTTGCAAACCACATCTCACCATTATTGTCTTGGTTAATCGCAGTAATACGTCCAAGATTTGTAATTCCATTTGTGGTGTCTATAGTCCAGTTTACTCCATCAAACATTGCAACACCATTTGCTGTACCAAACCACTTATTATTTTGGTTATCTACAAAGGCCGTCAAAACATTGTCGTTATATAGTCCGTTTAAGGTAGTATAACTTGTAAATAGTGTATCATTAAATGCGCGTACACCATCATATGTCGCAAACCACTTTATATCGTTAGCATCAACAGCAATATCCTTAACTCCAAGCTGTGGCAATCCATAAGTTGTAAAAAATTTATTTATGAAATTCGTGCCGTCAAATTTCACAAGTGAATTTGTGTTAGCAATCCAAATATTATCCTGATTATCTTCTTTAATGCAGTTTACAGAGCTGACTATAAGTCCTGAATTTAAGTAATCGTAATATATCCAATTAGAACCATCAAAGACAGATATACGGTTATAATTATAATTATCTGGAGAAGCACCAACCCATGCTTTTCCTTGGCTATCAAACTCAATGGCATTTATATAGTATAAATCGGGACCATACTCACGTGGAAATAAAGTTACATTATTATCAATCAAATAAAGCCCATTTTCTTTCGCAGTCCAAATTACTTCATTCGTATCTATCTGCATACCATAAGTTCCACCAAAACCAGAAGTCTGTGTATTAATAATAGTGTAGATACTATCCTCTTTTTTGATAAAACCCTTTGAGCTATGTGTAAAAATTGCTCCATCTTCCGAAACAGCAATTTCGTAAATATAATTTCCAATTGAACTATTACTTTGATTGTAATGATAAACACTATCAGCATCAATACAAATAAGACCGTTGCCCTGAGTTCCAAACCATTTCTTGCCTGTATTATCAAAGCACATTCTTGTTATATTGGATTGAATCTGACTTACACTATCATCAATCAAATGAAAAACTGTAGCAGCTTCATTTGCCGTGAAAAGATCGTCATTAGTACTAAAATAAACAATATTGCTTGTATCTATTGCAAGAGTATTTACACTCGAAAAGTAATACGTTCCAGTAGGTGTCCAGTATGAATCATAATTAGTCCAGTTGCCATTTTCGAAGCGATAAAGCCCTTCCTGAAAGGTTCCTATCCATACTACTCCAGTATTACTAATACTTATACTCGAAATTCCAATATATGATTTTGGCATAGTATATTTTGTCCATATCTGCCCATCGAATCGGTATAAAAACCCACTATATGCTGCGGTCCAAATATTACCATATGCATCAGCAGCACTTTTACCCCAGATAAATGGCTGTTCAAAGATTTGAAAACCACTGGAGTCCAATTTTGCTAAACCATCCGTATATGTTATCCAGATTTGATGCTGAGTATCTTTTACAATTGAAGAAGGACTATTGGAACCTTGAATATATGACCAAGATTGAGCACTTAGTTGGAAGCTATTAAACCAAACTGCTACCATCAAAAAAAGAAATATAGCTATCTGTTTCATACTTTATCTTTTGATAAATTTCTTTACAATAAACTGATTATCAATCTTAATTCTTATAAAATACATTCCTGTACTTAAACTACTGATATCAATTCCATAGGCTTGAGAAATAGATTCCAAATGGATAAGTTTTTTAGCAGTAATATCGAAAATTTCAAGGCTTTGAATTTTATTATCAGAAGAATTAATATATATTTTCGAATAGGCAGGGTTGGGATATAGTAACACATCTTTATCCAATTCATGAGGATTGATACTTGTATATCCATTGACACAATGGTCTGCTAAATGATTTTGATAAAAAGCTTGTATGGAGCTGGTTCGCTGCAATAAAACATCAACTGCCATATATGCATTGGTATCGGCAAAATTACGAGCATAAATAATTGCCCAGTCCAAATTTATTGAGCTATCTTTCATCAAATTATAGGAGCCTGTTGAGCCTAATATTTTTCTGTCATAAGGATTTGATTTATTCGAAACTTCACTCCACTGGTTGGTATCTGAAGGTAAACCAGAATAAATATAATTTGTAAACTTATTTGAATCAATTCCATGACCACCATAGTATAAGTGGTTGCCATTTGGAAACACTGATTGCATAAAATCGAAATATTCACTATCATTATCTGGAAAAAACTGATTGGAAAAAGAATTGGTAGGCATTGAGTTTGTCAGTGGTTTATTTAAGAAAGCAATACCCGTTGCCGGAGGATTAGAATCGTTAATAAAAAAATCTCTATTGTTAGCATTATAGCCATAAATTAAAGAAAGGGTAGAATCTGTACCAATATAATCGTCATGTGCGTACCAAATATCAAAATCACTAAATATGCCTAAGTATAAGCTATCGTAATCATTATCCGAACGATTAACAATTTTATAATTGATAAACAAGGTGTTGTACAAAGCTGAGTCAAAGTGAGCATTAAACTCATAAGCCATTGCCTGCACTTCAACTTTCATATGTTGTCCTATCGAATTTTTCCATAACCGATCATCGTTAAAGATAAAGAAAATGGCTTGATCACCACAAAACTGAGGATAGTCTCCACTTTGAGGCTCGTAAATACCATTGAAATTAATATCAACAAAAGGAGCTATTTGAAAAGTTTGCCCTTTTGTAGTATCTCCATTTCCGGGCCATTCACTAATCGATTGAGGAATTTGATAATTCCCATCTTGCCAATGCAATATATGGTAGTTAACTTCCGATCTATACACCTTCCATGGTTCGCTCCATTTATCTGCTTCTATTTTATACCATACAGAATCCATCACAGGCCCAGCACTCCATATTAATTCATAATGACCAGAAGACTCTACTGAAGTATGAAGCGCTCCATTTTGGTCTTTAGCAGCCACCCACAGGTTTGTGCCATAAACAGTCGATTTATCACTTCCGGCTGGTGCTTCAAAATAACTACCGTGTGCAAATTCATCATTGAATAACAAACCCCGATTACAAATACCTGCATGAATATTATTTGCATCAATAATCACTTGCTTCATATAAGTATCAACTTCACTCTTCTTAAAGCGATACAATTTATTACCAAACAAAGGCAAAAACCAATAATTATTAGCATCCTCCGTAAAATACTTTATATTGAGCTGCTTATTATTGTAACGTATTAATTGTTGCCCAAATGAAAATAAACTATGATAATGCTGATAATAATTAGTCGGTACAAAGTGGCTAACCCCTTCAATAGGGCTTTTCTCTATTTTACTAGTTGAGGGGTTAATTATATATGGAGGGAATAAATCCTCCACGGGTTCAAAGGTGTTCAACTCCAGTTTGTAAAGCCCTACACTGTCCACATTTACCCATAAATAATTGGCATTATCCACACAAGCATCCAATATATTATTATGACCTATATTTGAGTTTTGGGTATTAAAAACGATCCAACTACTTCCATCAAATTGAAATAAACCACTTTGACTTGCAACCCACAAATCTCCATTATTCGATTGTGATATACTGTAAATATTATCATTTGGCAGAGGGGAGTTGTTAGAATTATAATTTACCCAATTATTACCCACCTTATGGCTTAAACCATTATTTGTTCCAATCCAAATATTAGCATTTAAAACAGAGATACAGCTCACAGAACTATCTGGCAAACCAGCATTTGCCATGGTATATTGGCTCCAATTCATTCCGTCGTAAACCGCTAAACCATTTACCGTTCCAACGTAAATAGCATTCCCTTCAATTTCCATACAATTTACTGTATCAGAAGGTAAGCTTCCATTCGCTCTATTGAAATAGCCACTCCACATTACTCCATCAAACTTCAATACACCAAAAGACTTTTTAGCAACCCATATATTTCCCGATGCATCAGTAACAATATCAGCATTAAAATTATAAATATTATTAGTTGCAGTCCCAGGAAAATTATAACAATATAGTCCATTACCCAAACTTTGCGGCTGGGCATGGGAATAAAGACCCATGGAAAGAAAAAAAACTATCGATATAAATTTAATAATTCTCATAGGCAGATTAACAAACTGGATTTCAATAATTTATTATTATTCGACAGCAAATATAACAAATAGTCTAATACTAGAGAATAATGCGTTGTAATAAATCCTAGTCCATTAATTGCATTTGTTTTTAGAAAAATACCAAAACTTTAAACCTCACGACCAGCATTTCGTAAGCCATGCACCAAAATATTAAAGTCCGTTGTCAAACTGTACTCACGAGCGTATAGCATATTTAACCGAATACGATTCTCCGTAATAGGTGGTTTTTTCAAAGCGTCTGATGGGTGCAATACTCCTTTACGAATTATGGGTAACTGGGCTTTTTCTTTATCAGGCAATACATCAAAGCCCACCATGGAATATTGAGCAAAAAGCACCATAAACAAATTTTTCAAATAGCGGAATGGACTTTTGATAAGATAAAAATGCAATGGAAATAGCAGAATCAACAATAGAGAAACCACAAAATCAAATAAGCGTTTATAACGTTTATTCGATTGCTTATTGATGGAGTCCAAATCCATAAGATAAATATCACGGGAAGTATTAATGGAGTTGGAACCAATAATAAAAAGACTCTCAGGTGGAGCAATCTTAAACTCCAAATTCATTTTTTGCAGCTGACTCATTAAATCAATAATACGACCTGCAGGTAAATTCTTGGCACAAAAAATAACTTCAGTAAGCTTATGAATACGTACAATCTCTTCCAACTGGTCGATATTTCCCAAAATCTTTTTCACCGTCTTATTTGGATTATCCGAACTTACCAGAGCTGTGAACGAAGGATTAATACTAGTTTTATCTATCAAATCGGCCACACGAATAGCCTCTTCATAGTTGCCAACCACACCTATTCGTTTTGATTGAGTAGAGCCAAGCTTAAAAGATTTTATACCGATAAAATGCAGTAACAATCGCCAACTAATGGCAATTAAAGGCGCCCATAGTGCACCAAACAAAATCGTAATTCGCGAAAAGCGGTACGACTCAGGTAGCAAAGCGTAAATAATAAGAATAATTAAAGTACCAATAGTAAGGCCACGCAATACAGGCCATATTTTAACTGGCTTATCATAACCTCCACTATAGTATGTTGAGAAGAGCCAAATAAGCACAAAGCTTGGGATTAAGGCATATAAAAATGTAGTTGGATATTCTTGTGCTATACCCAACTTATGCTCGCCCCAATAAATGGCCATGAGTAGAAGACCTCCATAAATTAGCACAAAATCGATAAGAGGAACCACCATAGAACGAATAAAACTCGAAACTAAAGCAATGAAACCACGAAAAACAATGGCAGTATTTATCAAAAATGAAAAAGCCCGTGCGTTTTTTGCCGAATAATGCTTCTTGGCAAAAATCACCATGGCATTATAGAATACATACACATAATTTACCGTATTCTTCTTGGTGCTCTCCCCTTTATAATGTATAATTCGTGTTTCAGGAAAATAGTAATTCTTGTATCCACCCTTAATAATACGGTATGATAAATCAATATCTTCACCATACATAAAGAAATCCTCGTCAAGAAGACCCACTTTATCAAGTGTTGTTTTACGCATTAGCATAAAAGCTCCTGATAGCACTTCTATTTCATGCACTTCCTCATTACTCAAATGCCCTTGATGGTATGACGCAAACAGTTTGCTTTTTGGGAAAATCTTAGACAATCCAAACATCTTATAAAAAGCTGCCGCAGGTGTTGGCAAGCCGCGTTTTGACTCAGGTAAAAAGTTTCCTTTTCCATCCAACATTTTTACGCCCAAACCACCAGCATCTTGGTGGGCATCCATGAAAGAAACAGATTTATCAAAGGTGTCTGATTCCACAACGGTATCAGGATTTAACAAAAGAACATACTCCCCTTTTGCAATTCGAATCCCTTGATTATTAGCCTTGGAAAAACCTCGATTATCCTTATTAGCGATAAGGGTAATATCTGGAAATTTATCTACCATCATTTCCAAAGAACCATCCACCGAATTATTATCCACCACAATCACTTCAATAGCAAAATCTTGCTTGGCAGCAAGCACACTATTAAGGCATTGTTCAAGAAAATGCTCAACATTATAGTTGACAATAATTATGGATAACTTCATGGGGGGTAAAAGTAAAAAAAAAAGTAATGGATAATTTGAAAGCTTCAACTGAACTATAAGCACTAAAAACGTGCAATACAAAATCAAAATTCAAGGGTGCATATATCTACTTATTATGATATATATTAGTTTATATAGTATAATTATTCAATACAAAACAGGTTTTTATTTAGATTTATTCTAAATTTATAGCAGTTAAAAAACTTTTACAATCCATATTTTATCATAACCTATTAATTATCAAGTACAATTATTTTGAATTAACAAACTATCAATCAAACATAAGCAAACTACCTGTCATTAGTCATTGGCAGAATGTTAAAACTATATCTTTGCCGCTTGATAAACAATAAATAATACTATAAAAGATGGGTATAGAAGCACTTTTAGTATTTCCGTTGGCCGGGGTAGCATTAATCCTTATAGCCAACTTTTTAGCGAACTTAATTTCCTATAAATCGGACAACAAAGCCAAGCAAGAGCCTTATGAGAGTGGTATTCCCACCATTGGCCCTACATGGATTCAGTTCAGAGTAGGATATTACCTTTTCGCAATTATTTTCTTAATTTTTGATGTGGAAGTAATCTTCCTAATGCCGTGGGCTGTTGTCTTCAAAGAAGTGGGAGCTGTTGCATTTATTGAGGTACTAGTATTTCTAGTAATCTTAGGAATTGGATTATTATACGCATGGAAAAAACGAGCATTACGATGGGAATAGAAGTAAAAAAAGCAAATATCGAGACAGAGGAAAAATTTCCTGGCGAGATAATTCCAGCAGGCAATGGCGGGAATATCGTGGTATCTAAATTAGACGATGTGATTAACTGGGGGCGTAAGCACTCTTTATGGTCGCTATATTTTGGAACAAGCTGTTGTGCAATCGAGATGATGCAAACTGGAGCGTCAAAAACAGACTACTCTAGATTTGGATTTGAGGTTGCACGTGTTACACCACGCCAGGCCGATGTAATTATTATTGCAGGAACAATCACCGTAAAAATGGCTCCCGTTTTACGTCGTTTATACGACCAAATGGCAGAGCCTAAATATGTAATTGCTATGGGTGCTTGCGCTGTTTCTGGCGGGCCATTCTATTTCAATTCTTATTCGGTAGTACGTGGTGCCGATCACGTAATACCTGTTGATGTATATATCCCAGGTTGTCCACCACGCCCCGAGGCTTTGTTGGATGCTATGTTTGAATTGCAAAACAAAATCTCTAACGAAAGTATGAGGCATCGTGTAAACAATAATCCTGTGGATGGATTTGATGAAGGAACCACTAAATAAATCAGCGCTATGACAAATACAGAACTAAAAGAAGTAATTGGAAGCTGGTCGGAAAACCTTAATTTTGTTGAGGAAGGCTCCGAGTTTCTAATTGTGGAAGTTCCAGCAGCGGAGCTTCGCAAGATAGCCGAAAAACTAAAAACAGATGCTAATACCGCATTTGATTATATGTTTTCGCTTACAGGAGTTGATTATGGTGAAGATTTAGGTTTAGTATTCCATATTGAGTCAACTACAAAAAATCATATGATCGAATTAAAGGTTAAAACTTCAGATCGTGAAAATCCTAATTTCGATTCCGTTTCAGACATCTGGCCTGCCGCTTATTTTAATGAGAGCGAGGCTTATGATTTCTTTGGCATCAAGTTTAATGGTCATAAAAACCTACGTCGCATCTTTTTAGATGAGAATTGGATAGGATGGCCCATGCGTAAGGATTATAAGGATGAATTTAATATGCTAACAAGATAAAAGATGGGAAATCAACAATTTTTAGCAGATAAAATCCGCACCCAAGAGTATCATCTTAATATGGGACCTCAGCACCCTGCAACCCACGGTGTAATGAGAATGGTACTTAAACTTGATGGTGAGGAAATTCGAGATGTGGAGCCCGTGATGGGTTATATACACCGCTCCATCGAAAAAATGAGTGAACATATTACTTATAAACAGATCATCCATTTGACTGACCGATTGGACTATCTTTCGTCACACCAAAACAATGAAGCAGTTGCTTTATTGGTAGAGAAAGCTACTGGTATTGAGGTTAACGATCGCATAAAAGTGATTCGTACTATCATGTCGGAGTTAAGTCGAATTGCATCACACCAGTTATGGTGGGCTGTAATGGGAATGGATACTGGAGCATTAACGACATTCTTTTACGGTTTCCGTGATCGTGAATTAATCAACGATATATTTGAAGAAACTTGTGGCTCTCGTTTAACGATGAACTATAGTGTTATTGGTGGTGTTAGATACGACTTGCACGAGAATTTCGTAAAAAGAGTAAAAGATTTTATTGTACACTTCAGAAAGAAACTTCCTGAATACGATCAATTATTATCTAATAATGTGATTTTCAGAAAACGTACTGAAGGTATTGGCATACTAACTAAAGAGCAAGTGATTGCTTTTGGTATGAATGGACCTACCGCTCGTGCATCAGGCTTTGTTTGCGATATTCGTAAGAAAATACCTTATAGTGCATATGACCGAGTTCATTTTGAAGAGATTATGGCTACTGAAGGTGATGCATTTGCACGTTATAAAGTACGTATTCTTGAAATGTGGGAGTCGATGCGCATTATTGAACAATTAATTGATGATATACCAGAAGGCGAATTCAAAGTAAAAACTAAAGCGGTGATTAAGCTTCCTGCAGGGGAGCATTTGCAACGTGTAGAAACTGCTCGTGGAGATTTTGGTGTTTATGCAATTAGTGATGGAAAGAAAAATCCATTCCGTTTGAAATTCCGTTCACCAAGCTTTGCAAATATGCATGGACTGAATAAGATGAGTGAAGGAACTAAGATTGCCGACCTAGTTGTTAACTTTTCAACCATTGACGTGGTTGTTCCGGATATTGACCGATAAATCGAGATAATTATGACAGCAAATAAAACAATAATAACAGATTTTTTGGTAGATCAAATGCAAATGCCTGTCGATATTGCCTTTTGGGTAGAAATCGTTGTGGTAGCAGCGGTTTACCTTGGAGTATTTGCCCTTTTGGGTTTATTCCTCGTATGGATGGAACGACGTGCTGCTGCATTTTTTCAGCAACGTTTAGGTCCTAACCGAAGAGGCCCCGCAGGTTTATTCCAAACTATAGCTGATGCTTTGAAACTGGTTTCAAAAGAGATTACAGGAACCGAGAAAAGAGATAAATTTCTTTATACAATTGCTCCTTATTTTGTAATTGTAACAGCCCTGATGGCTTTAGCTGTTCTTCCTTTTTCACAAGAATTACAAGCCTTTGATATTAATTTAGGGGTATTCTTTATCACCTCTGTTTCATCCGTTGCAGTAATAGGTATCTTCCTTGCAGGATGGGCAAGTAATAATAAGTTTTCATTGCTTGGTGGTATGCGGAGTGGCATTCAAATGATTAGCTACGAACTATCAATAGGAATGGTCATTGTAGCTATGACTGTACTAACTGGTACACTTCAATTATCAGAAATTATAAGCTTTCAACAAGAACATGGTTGGTCAATTTGGTCGGGTCATATTCCTGCAATTATCGGATTTATGATTTTCATGATTGCTGGTACAGCCGAATCAAACCGTACTCCTTTCGACTTGGTTGAAGCCGAGTCGGAGCTTGGCTCAGGCTATCACTCTGAATATTCTGGAATGAACTTCGCATATTATTTCCTTGCTGAGTTTGTAAATATGTTTATTATTTCAGCAATGGTGGTTATCCTTTTCTTCGGAGGGTGGTTATCCCCATTTGGAATTACTGATGGAATTCCTTATGTAGGAGTGTTTTGGTTTGTTTTCAAAACATTAGGCGTTGTAATGTTAATGATGTGGTTTCGTTGGACATTTCCTCGCTTCCGTATCGATCAACTACTTACACTGGAATGGAAATACTTGATTCCAATTAGTATGGTAAACATTGTATTTATGGCATTAGTGGTTTGGTTAGGACTAACCTTTTAATAAAGAATTATGAGTTACTTTGGAGATATAGCAAGCGCGACTAAAACCCTTATATCAGGGATGAAGATTACTGGAAGGTATTTCTTCGTAAACTTTTTTACGCGCAAAGAAATCATTACAGTAGAGTATCCCGACAATATCGACACCTTAAAAATGTTTGATCGTTTTCGTGGAGAAATTGTGATGTATCACGATGAAAACAATCAGCATCGCTGTGATGCTTGTACCATGTGCGAAATAGCTTGCCCTAACGGATCGATTGAGATTATTTGGGATAAAGCAATAAATGAGGAAACAGGTAAACCTAAAAAATTCCTCGAAGAGCATATTTATCACCTTGAGATGTGTACTATGTGTGGACTTTGTATTGAGGCATGTCCTGCTGATGCAATCATGTGGGGTCAAAATTTCCACCATGCAACGCAAGACAGAAGTCATTTAACAAAATCCTTAAACCAACCTGGATCGTCTTTTATCCCTGGTTATAAAAACCCTAAGAAATAATGGAAAAAATCGTTTTTTATATCCTCGCTATGATTATGATTGTTTTTGCTGTAATGTCAGTTACTAGCCGAAACGTTATGAGAGCCATTGTATTCCTTCTTTTTGTAATGTTAGGATTGGCTGGAATTTACTTTATGATTGATTTTTTCTTTCTTGCTGCTGTGCAAATGACAGTATATGCAGGTGGAATTATCATTTTATATATTACTTCAATTATGCTTGTGGAACGTATTGGTGAACCTTTGGACAAGCCAAAACCTATTCATCAATATATTGCAGGTGGTATAGCATCCCTTGGGGCAGGAATGTCATTATTTGCAATTTACAACTACGATTTCGATCAAGTTACTGAAGAAACAACAACAACAATTGCTGATGTAGGTCGCACATTACTAAACTACGGCGATGGTGGATATATTCTACCTTTCGAAGTAATTAGTATCCTTCTTCTTGCAGCTATGGTTGGTGCAATTGTAATAGCAAAAAGTTATCAGAAAAAAGAATCTTCAAATTAAAATAATATGATAGAAGGAGTTAGCATATACGAGATTTTAACTTTAAGTACCCTGATTTTCTTTATCGGCGTGTTTGGTTTTTTTACTCGAAAGAATTTGATTGCAATGTTGATGTCCATTGAATTAATACTTAATTCGGCGGCCTTTAACTTTGTTATTGTCAATAAATACCTCTACCCAGAGCAGTTAGATGGTGGCATTTTTTCGCTATTTATTATTGCAATTGCTGCGGCAGAAACTGCATTGGCCTTAGCTATCATCATTAATCTTTACCGATTAGTTATGTCACTAAACACGGATAAATTAGAAACCCTGAAAAATTAATGACAATGGATTTAGGATATACAGCATTAATATTGTTAATACCCATATCATTATTCTTGATATTGGGATTTAACTTCAAACGACTAAAAGAGCCTGTTTCGGGAATTATCGGAACAGTTGGCTTGGGAATCACCGCATTGATTTCATACTATACTGCCTATTCTTACTTCTTTGGAGGTATGGAAGGGGCAAAAATTGATGGCGTTTACCAAAAGGTATATGCAATGAATATGGTTTGGATTAATTTTAGTGACACGCTTCATATGGACATGGGAATCTTGATTGATCCTATTTCTGCAATGATGCTTATCGTTGTGCCAACCATTTCATTAATGGTTCACTTATATAGTGTGGGGTATATGCACGGTGAGGCTGGTTTTACCCGTTTCTTTGCATACCTAGGACTATTTACCTTTTCCATGTTGGGATTAGTTTTAGCTACTAACCTATTTATGATTTACATTTTTTGGGAAATGGTGGGTGTATCTTCATACTTACTAATTGGATATTATTATAACAAACCTTCAGCAGTATTAGCTGCCAAGAAAGCATTTATTGTTACTCGTTTTGCCGACTTCGGTTTTCTAATGGGAATCTTAATGATTGGATTCTACGGCGAAAGCTGGGATTTCAAAGTATTAGCTGACCCTGCATTTATCGCTGGATTGCAAGCGAAGTTTGGAGCTGCCTTTATGGGGATTTCAGTTATTTCTTGGGCATTAATCTTCATCTTTATTGGAGGTGCAGGTAAATCGGCCATGTTTCCACTTCACATTTGGCTACCCGATGCCATGGAAGGACCAACACCAGTTTCAGCATTAATTCACGCTGCTACCATGGTAGTAGCTGGAGTATTCCTTGTAGCTCGTTTGTTTCCGCTCTTTTCCTTTATGGACGATGGAGCTGCGCTGCAAGTAGTTGCTTACACAGGAGCTTTCACTACGATATTTGCAGCAATTATTGCCTTCTCACAATACGATATTAAGCGAGTGCTTGCCTTCTCAACCATGTCACAAATTGGTTATATGATGTTGGCATTAGGGGTTTCAGGATACGCAGGGCATGATGGCCTTGGATTTATGGCTTCCATGTTTCACCTATTTACTCACGCCATGTTCAAAGCATTATTATTTTTAGCAGCAGGATCTATTATCCATGCGGTTCATAGTAATTATATGCAAGATATGGGAGGTTTACGAAAGTATATGCCCATCACTCATATTACATTTTTAATTGCTGCTTTGGCTATTTCTGGTATTCCTCCTTTGGCTGGTTTTTTCAGTAAGGACGAAATATTGGTTGCTGCACTACACGACAATATCTTAATATTTGGAGTTACCTATCTTGTTGCAGGTATGACGGCTTTTTATATGTTTCGTTTATACTTCCGTATTTTCTGGTGGAACGAACCTAATTATAAACACACCCCACAAGAAGCTCCAAAAACAATGACTATTCCTCTATTGGTTCTAGCTTTTATGACAATAATTTCAGGCTTTATTCCTTTTCATTCGTTAGTAACTGCTGATGGGGCTGCTTTCCATACCCATTTCAATTGGTATATGGTGGGAGCTTCTGTGGGAATTGGAACATTCGGAATTCTATTTGCAATGCTAATGTATAAGAAAGAGAATAAGCTATCTACACGATTCCGTGCTGCATTTGGCGTGTTTTATATATGGTCTTATAATAAGTTCTATATAGATGAGATTTATATGTTCGTTACTAAGAAAATTATTTTCGATCGTATTGCTGCCCCTTCGGCATGGTTTGACCGTCATATTGTGGATGGCGCTATGAATGGTATAGGAAGTGGTACCGAGTGGATTTCAG
Source organism: Bacteroidales bacterium (assembly GCA_023146135.1). Classification (GTDB taxonomy): domain Bacteria; phylum Bacteroidota; class Bacteroidia; order Bacteroidales; family UBA1556; genus UBA6267. The sequence continues at coordinate 57,139 of JAGLCR010000042.1, read as the reverse complement.
ATAAAATTAAAGGATTACAATCAGGAAGAGTACAAGACTATGCAATGTTCTTTGTATCAGGCGTGGTTGTCATTGCAATGATATTTTGGTATTATTTATAATTATTAGATAAGAAACAACATGGATATATTAACATTATTCGTCGTAATGCCGGTTCTAACCGTAATTGCATTGATCTTTACCAAAGGTCAAAACAATTACCGCTTAGTTACCCTGGCAGGTGCAATTGTACAAGTTGTAATGGCATTCAACCTATTGTACCAATTTTTACAGCTAAAAAATGGTGGAAACACAGACACTATGGTCTTCATGAGAGATCTAATGTGGTTTGAACCTTTCAATATTCACTACCTAATTGGCGTGGATGGTATTTCTGTTTTAATGATTATGCTTACATCAATCATTGTAATGACAGGTACTTTCATATCATGGAAAGTAAGTGATTTAACCAAGGAATTCTTTATTTGGTTGATCGTACTTTCATCAGGAGTTTATGGCTTCTTTATCTCATTGGACTTATTTACTATGTTCGTATTCTACGAAATTGCAGTAATACCAATGTACCTTTTAATTGGGGTTTGGGGAACAGGGCCCAAAGAGTATTCAGCCATGAAACTTACTTTAATGCTTATGGGAGCTTCGGCCCTAGTACTTGTAAGTATTTTTGGATTGTATATGAACTCAAATCCTGATGCCATAGGATTGGCAGGATTAACATTCAATATTTTGGAAATCAAGCAGGTTGCAATACCTGAAAGTGCTCAGATAATTTTCTATCCTTTAGCCTTTATTGGCTTTGCAGTAATTGGCGCCTTCTTCCCTTTTCATACTTGGTCTCCTGATGGTCATGCGTCAGCACCAACAGCGGTATCCATGCTTCACGCAGGTGTATTGATGAAACTAGGTGGATATGGTATCTTTCGTGTTGCGATGTATCTAATGCCACAAGGAGCACATTACTGGGTAGTGCCATTTATGATACTGGCCGTTATCGGGGTGTCATATGGAGCACTTAGTGCTATTAGACAGACCGACCTTAAATATATCAATGCATACTCCTCAGTGAGTCACCTTGGATTGGTTTTATTAGGTTTATTAATGATGAACGAAATTGGATGGCGTGGAGCAATGCTACAATCACTGTCTCACGGATTTATCACAGCCCTATTCTTTGCCTTAATTGGTATAATATACGGACGTACTCATACTCGTATTGTAAGCAAAATGGGTGGCCTAATGACAGTTATGCCCGTCATTGGCGCCCTCTATGTGATTGCAGGTATGGCAAACCTAGGTTTACCAATGTTCTCAGGCTTCGTTGCTGAAATGAACATTTTTGTGGGGGCTTTTGAACATCCTGACCTATTTCATAGGATAATCACCATAATTGCGGTTTCATCTATCGTTGTAACTGCTGTTTACATCTTGCGTGTGGTGGGTAAAATGCTTATGGGACCTGTTATGGACGAATATAAAGATCTACCACCAATTACTTGGTACGAAAAGGTCGGTACTTTTGTATTAGTGCTATTTAGTATTTTGATCGGTATCTTCCCATTTTTCTGGATCGATATCATCGACGGAGCTGTTGGACCATTTATTCAAGGAATAATCTAAAAAATATATAGAAATGAACTGGAACACTTTTTTATTAATGAGACACGAAATTGTATTAGCAATTACTATTCTCATATTGTTACTGGCTGATATCTTTACCGACGATAAAAAGAAGGTAAATATTATTGCCATTGTACTTTTTGCCATTCATACTGTGATTGGATTATTGCCATTGGAAACAGGAACCTTGTTTGGAGAAATGTTTGTTACTACTCCTCTCATCGCTGCATTTAAGAACATCCTTAATATTGGGGTGCTATTAATACTCCTAATATCATCATCATGGGTGAATGCTAAAATGCTTCCTTTGAAAAAAGTAGGCGAATTCTATGTCCTAATAATAGCATCCTTATTGGGTATGTTTTATATGATTTCTTCTGGACACTTTATTATGCTTTATATCGGACTAGAATTGGCAACATTACCAGTCGCTGCTTTGGCATCCTATGATGTATTCAGTCGTAAATCGTCAGAAGCAGGTATCAAATTAATATTATCTGCTGCACTTTCGTCAGGAATTCTATTATTTGGTATATCTATTATGTACGCAATCAGCGGATCTCTTTATTTTAGCCAAATGGCGGGCGAATTCGGATATTCCTATTTATCAATACTAGGATTAATCATGATTTTCTCAGGCATGGCATTCAAAATTTCATTGGTACCCTTCCACTTCTGGACCGCTGATGTATATGAAGGAGCTCCTACTCCGGTAGCCAGTTTCTTATCTGTAATATCAAAGGGAGCAGCTGTATTTATGTTAATGATTTTGCTATTCAAAGTATTCCCAGATATGAAATGGGTTTGGACTTACCTGCTTTATGGTATAGCTATCCTTACCATGTTTGTGGGTAACTTATTTGCACTACGTCAACAAAATTTACAACGCTTTTTAGCATTCTCTTCTGTTGCCCAGGCGGGTTTTATTATGATGGGTTTACTTAGTGCCGATCAGTTGGCAGTAAGCGCTGTAATTTACTTTATTGCGATTTATGTATTATCAAATATTGTAATCTTCGGTGCGGTTCAAATGATTGGTTTGGCAAGCGATAAATGGAATATTGATGACTATAACGGTCTTTATCGTACTAATCCAAAGATTAGCCTTGCGCTTATGATTGGTCTATTCTCTTTGGCTGGTATTCCCCCAATTGCAGGATTCTTTGGTAAATTTTTCCTTTATGTTGTAGCTGCTAGTCAAGAGTATTATTGGTTAATCTTTATCGCTGTTGTGAATGTCACTATCTCACTTTATTATTATTTATTAGTAATTCGTGCAGCATTCCTACGAAAGTCAGACAATCCAATCCCACATTTTACATCTGATATTTTTGCAAAAATCGGAATTGGGGTAGCCTCTGCTATTCTATTGGGACTAGGAATTTACAGCCCATTCTACGATTATATTAACTCTATAAGTAACATTTTTTAAAGATTTGAATTATGGCTTTAACATATAAACATACCTTTGGTGCAATAAATGGCACACGCGTAAGCTTCGTTGAAAAAGGAATTACCAAAGAGCGCATGGATTTTCTGAAAAAATTACTTGAGTTCAATGGTTTTACCGTGTTGACAGATGAAGTTGCGGCTAAAGAAGAAGGTGCTGAACCTAGCTTTACTATTGCAGTGGATGATATGAAATTCAATGCAATAATATGGATCTATGATCGTCGTTTGCGTCTTCCTGATGGTCGATATGTAACACATGAATTTTGGGACAAGGGTAAGGGAAATACCAAACCTCAGTACTGGGAATCTCTATACGAATAAAACTATTGCAATATTATATACAAAAGGCAATCTGGAAACAGCTTGCCTTTTTTTGTGCATCTTTGCACTTACTAATTGAACTTAAGAACTCATGGATAAAAAAGAACAACACTACACTCAAGCCATTAACACAACTCTACGTATTGGTTTTATTCTTCTACTTTTGGTTTGGTCTTTCGAAATTGTGAAGCCATTTATTATGCCAGTTTTATGGGGAATAATCATCTCGGTTTCTATTTATCCCTTATACACAAAGCTTGCTAAACTATTGGGCAATAAAACAAAGCTTGCAACAATAATTATTACAATATCCCTCTTGGCAATTGTTATTATTCCATCATTTCTATTTATTGACTCCGCTGTTTCTGGAATACAAGGATTAACATCTGATATGGAGAATGGAACGCTTAACATTCCTCCACCAAACGAGAAAGTACAGGAATGGCCCGTTGTTGGAGATGCAATTTATGACTTTTGGGCATTATCAAACAATAATTTGAGAGATGCTCTAGAGAAGTTTACACCACAAATAAAAGAATTTGCTCCAAAGCTTTTATCCTCAGCAGCAGGATTTGGAAGTACAATACTATTATTCATTATTTCAATTCTAATAGCTGGAGCATTATTACCAACAGCAAAGGCTTCCGAAAAAACAGCTAAGTCAATTTTTAACACCTTACTGGGAACACACGGTGTAGGGTTCGTAGAGCTATCCATCGCTACTATCCGAAGTGTGGTGCAAGGAGTTTTAGGTGTAGCGATAATTCAATCAGTTGCCGGAGGCTTAGGAATCATGCTAATTGGTATCCCAGCAGCAGGTTTATGGGCATTAATCATTCTTCTGCTAGCTATTATGCAATTACCTCCTCTATTGATACTACTACCTTTGGCCATTTATGGTTTTAATATCGCTGATACAACACCAGCAGTTATTTTCCTAATTTGGAGTATTTTAGTAAGCGCAAGCGATGCTTTTCTAAAACCAATATTATTAGGCCGTGGAGTAGATGTGCCTATGCTTGCCATTCTATTGGGCGCTATTGGTGGTATGATGATGTCGGGCATTATTGGTTTATTTGTTGGAGCCGTAGTACTAAGTATTACTTATAAAGTATTCAAATCTATACTTGTGGATGATATACTAGAAGAGGAGAAGGTTTAAACATTTACTTTTCCAACCATTCTTTAAAGCCCTTAACTCGCTCACGACTTACAATGATATCGTCGTCAGTGGCTGGGTTAAGAATTAACTTCAACCTTGAATTAGAATAAGAAATCATATCTTCAATATAATCGATATTCACAATGTATTTTCGATTTACGCGATAGAATTTCGTTGTTTTAAGCAGTTCGTATAAATCATCCAAAGAAAAGTCTATCAGGTAATTCCGATTTTCTCTGGTTTGAATAAATGTCCCCTTCTCGAAACTATAAAAGCAAGAAATATCCTCAGTTTTAATCATCTTAATATGCTCTCCCACTTTTACAGTAAACCGCTCTTTGAATAGTTTTGGTTTCAATTGTTTTATCTCATCAATCAGGCTTGCTACCGATTCCGAGCTTGGCTTCCATAGTTTCTTATACTTATTTATGGCTTGACTCAAATCTGTTATACGAATGGGTTTCAATAAATAATCGATACTATTGTGCTTAAATGCTCGTATGGCATGATGATCAAAGGCGGTGGTGAATATAATTGGAAAGCCTACCTCCACCTTATCGAATATGGAAAAGCTTAATCCATCGGCCAACTGAATATCGAAAAAGGCCAAGTCGATATTCTCCGATTCCTCAATTAGAATTACTGCATCCTTAATGGACTTAGCATGCCCAATGATATCAATTGTATCATCGAGCTTACTAAGCATTAATGCTAGTTTTTCAAAAGCAAATTTTTCATCTTCTATTATGATTACTCTCATAACTCTATTATTTCAAATTCAATAAAGGTAAACAAACCTCAAAACGATTTGTTGATTCTGTAATTTTTACTTCCATATCGGTTAAAAACTTATACCGACCCTTGATATTAGCCAAACCTAACTCATGGGAAGCTTCACTGCTTTGTTTCAGCATTACATTATTTGATACTATCACATATTGTTTATCACTGCTTATCTTTATTTCTAACTGATGCTCCTCCGATATCACATTATGTTTCAAAGCATTCTCAATCAATATCTGCAAAGCCATGGGAATAATCATCTTATCAGTAGATACATTTATATCGTACTTCAAATTATCGCCAAAGCGAATCGCTTGAAGAAATAGAAAATCCTTGGCAAAAGCAACTTCCTGCTCTACACTCACCACTTCTTCGTCTTGCACATCCAGTACATAGCGATAGATGTTTGACAACTTCCCTATAAAATCATCTGCCTTTTCCACATCCTTATATATTAATGCACTTAATACATTCAAACTATTAAAAAGGAAATGTGGATTTACTTGATTTTTTAAAGTGGCATATTTATAATGATTAAGCTCACGCTTTTGCTCTTCGGCCTCTACATAAAATTCGTTTAATGATTTAGCAAAACGAGCCGAGACTATAATCAAATAGATAATCATTCCAATCATTAACTCTGTAAGAACAATCCATATAAAGAAGTTGCTATGAAGGAGATCCGCAATACTAAGGTCTTGTGTAATATTGAACCAAACAATATTTACTAATATCACATCCACAATAATGTAAATGGATACGGCAACGATAACAGCAATAAATCGTTTGATGGGCTTGTCCAACCAATTGCCATCCTTCAACATTCTCTTAGATATAAAGCTGCTTCCAATAGCTATGCTTAATCCAATAAGGGCTCCATAAGCAATATTCAAAAGAATCTCTTGCCACTGCCAGGTACTACTACCGAACATAAAAGTAATTGCAACGCTGATAGCGATAATAATGCTAACATTAAGTACATGTTTCGTAATCTTGTTTTCTTGTTTTTTCATGATTTCAAATTTAAGTATAATTAATTAAGTTTTAGTATTTCTGATTAACTGCGGCAAAACTAAGTCGAGAAAAGTGCTTGCGAAAATTATACTTACCGAACTGTCGAATTATAAGGATGAGTTGTAATTATCTCTGTTTAACGCAAAATATTTCCGTTCATTTTTAGTATTAACGTTAATTATGCTGTTTTATCAGCATTTTTAACGTTATTTTTGCCGATTCATCAGCATTTTTAGCGTTATTTTTGCTGATTCATAATATTTTTATGTATATTTGCAATTCACAACTATAATATTTAGTCATGATTTACAGAGATTTAACTAATAGAGTAAAGGATAGAGTTCAAAATAGCAATCGAATTGTAATTCTATATGGTGCTCGACAGGTAGGAAAAACGACATTAGCTCGTCAAATCATTGATGATTTAGGATTAAAAACACTCCAAATCAATGCTGATTTATCAAAGCATCATGATATTCTTTCATCAAGAGACTTGAAAAAGATACAAGACCTTACCGAGGGCTATGATATGTTGTTTATTGATGAAGCTCAGCGAATAAAGGACCTGGGAGTTAACCTAAAAATTATACACGACGAACTACCTGACCTTAAACTTTTAGTAACTGGTTCATCTTCATTCGACATTGCTTATCAAATAAGCGATTCTTTGGCAGGTCGTAAATGGGTTTATACAATGTATCCTCTTTCCATGCACGAACTGAGAGCTTCGATGAACCCTTATGAAATCGGTGAATCATTGGATGATTATATGAATTATGGCTTATACCCAGAAGTTTATACAACCAAAACAAAGTCCGATAAAATAGAAATGCTAGAAGAAATTGTGAGTTCCTACCTTTATAAAGATGTATTGGAATTATCACGAATTCGTAATTCTATCAAAATTCATCAATTACTTGAACTTCTAGCCTATCGTATTGGATCACAAATTTCCATCAATAAACTTAGTCAAGAATTGGAGATGAGTCGAGATGCAGTGATTCATTATTTGGATTTACTGGAAAAGTCTTTTGTGATATTCAAACTGCAAGGCTACAGTAAAAACCTTAGTAAAGAAGTGCGTAAAAAAGATAAATACTATTTCTACGATTTAGGAATTCGAAATATGCTAATAGAAGATTTTCGCCCTATGGAGAAGCGACAAGATATTGGTGCTATCTGGGAAAACTTTGTGATAGCTGAACGAATTAAATACCTACGCTATCAAGGTGATCGAAGTAAATTCCATTTCTGGCGTGTTTATACTGGTGGTGAAATAGATTTGATTGAAGTATTGGGGAAACAGATTAATGCTTTGGAAATAAAATATTCTAAAAAAACAACAAAGCCTCCCAAAACTTGGACAGACACTTACCCTCAGGCCAATTATAGCACTATAAATCGAGACAATTTTTTAGACTTTGTACTCAACCCTTCAACAGACTCAGGGCCCGAGTACACAAAACACACCCTTTGACAGGCTGGTTCGAGTATCCAAAACATAGCCTTCGACAAGCTCAGGGTTCGAGTACACTAAATATGAAATATAAAACACTAAATATGAAACAAGCAGCAACTCTAATAATTTTATTGTTTATCCTAAACCTAAGCTTTGCACAAAAGCATTTTATCACCAACAAAAGTTATCGTGATACGGTTGAAGTAAAATACCAAGCACTGAGCAAAAATATCAGTCATGAAGTATTTAAAGAAATTGAAGAAGCTTCCAATGACCTGAATCAAGAGCAAAAAGAGGCCTATCAGTTTCTGTATGCTTATATGCCATTGAGCGATATGGCGGACTATTCTCCAAGGCAGTTTGCCGAATTTGTAAAACAAACTATTATTGTGCGTTCAACAATGACTTGGGGCAAAACAATACCAGAAGATGTTTTTCGGCATTTCGTATTACCCATTCGGGTAAACAATGAAAACATAGACTATTCACGTATTTTCTTTTACAGTCAGCTAAAAGACCGGGTAAAAGATCTGGATATGCTCCAAGCAGCTTTGGAGGTAAATCATTGGTGTCATGAGCATGTGGCCTATCAAGCATCGGATAGTCGCACCTCCTCTCCTTTGACAACCTACCTCAATGGCTATGGACGATGTGGTGAGGAATCTACATTTACTGTTGCTGCATTACGCTCTGTGGGCATTCCTGCACGACAGGTTTACACACCGCGCTGGGCTCATACTGATGATAATCATGCCTGGGTAGAGTTCTGGGCCAATGGAAAATGGCATTTCTACGGGGCCTGCGAACCTGTGCCCGAAGCAAATATGGGCTGGTTTACTGAGCCTGCTCGTCGAGCGATGTTGGTGAATACCCGTGTAATTGGAAAATACCAAGGCAGCGAACGCATTCTAATTGATAAAGGAAATTATAGCATTTTGAATACCCTAAGTGTATATTCAGAAACCAAAATCCTCTACGCAAAAATCACAGATACCTTGGGAAAACCTCTTGAAAATGCAAAAGTCGATTTTCAACTTTATAATTATGGTGAGTATTATTCCATTGCACCCAAAACCACTGATAAAGAGGGTATTACTTCCTTCGAAACAGGAATGGGGAGTCTTTTGGTTTGGGCTCATAAAGATTCCTATTTTAATTGGAAAAATATTAGCCTACTAAATACTGACACCGTTTATCTTACTCTTAATCAAAATGCGGGTAAAGCCTATTTGATAGACTTTAACTATGTTCCTCCGGTAAAACCTGAGCCAAGAAAAGTATCAGCCTCTGGCAAAGCAGAAAATGATAAACGATTGAAAGAGGAAGACCAGATGCGAACAGAGCATGAAAAAACCTTTATGGATTCGGCCCAATGTCAAGCAATGGCTCAACGAAATAAGTTGGATTTTGATGAGCTTTGGCCCATTATGCAAAACTCAAGAGCCAACTGGAATAGCATTACGGAATTTGTAGATAAAGCACCTAGCGATCGTAAACAAATGTCTCTAGATTTATTGAATGCAATTGCTACAAAAGATTTGCACGATACAAAAATACCCATACTTAACGACCATTTACTAAATACACCCAAATTCCTAAATAGTGGAATTAAGGATAAAGAAATATATGATAAATACTTGCTCAACCCACGAATCAGCCTTGAGTATCTTAGCCCTTGGCGAGGTTTTATCCAAGAAAACATTGCAAAAAATAAATTCAAAACTTGGGTTGACCGCAATGTGCAAATTAATAATCAATGGAATTTCTATCGTGTTCTTATTAGTCCCGAAGGAATTTACAAAACTAGAAAGAGCGATAAGAAATCTGCCGACCAAATGCGAATAGCACTATTCCGTGCTCATGGGACTCCTGCACGACTGGAGCCTGGAACATTAAAACCAGAATATTATAGTAAAGGCGAATGGAAAAAAATGACTGGTGATATTAAAACCTTGCTTCCTGTGGAAAATGAGCTGGGCTATCTTCAATTGACAAACCCTGACAGTGCAGATAAACTACTTTATTATAAGCACTTTACCTTAGCCCAGCAGCGAAACGGACAGTATTACACTCTAGAATATGATTGGGATAAAAACCTAAATGATTTTAATATTTTGAAACTCCCAATAGGAAACTACCGCTTAACCACTGGAAACCGTATTTCAGAAGGAAGTGTTTTGGTTCATTTCGATTTCTTTAATCTACAAACAAATGATACCAATAAAGTAAAGGTGCAGCTGCGCAAACAAGATCATAAGGTTGAAGTTTTGGGTAGAATGCCCATGATAAGAATAAAACTATTGCATGATGTGGAAAAGCCCAAAGCCTGTTCCACCGAACCCGTTTATCAAATCTATGTATGGTATCAACCCAATAACGAACCCTCCAAACACGCAGTACAAGATCTTGGAGCAGTGAAAGAAAAGCTAGAAAGCCAAAATATTACGTTAAAGCTTATTAGTGAAACTAAGATTGATATTAGTAAATTGGATAAAAACTACTTCGGTAATTTACCCTCCACAGCACGTTTTCTTTTCGACCCAGAGCTAAAATATCTTGCTGAGATTGAAAAGAGCTTGGGTAAAAAAATAGGTAGTGAATTTCCATATATCATTTTGGTAAACCCAAAGAATGAGATTATTTATTTTCATGAGGGGTATTCTATTGGTATTGGGGAGGAAGTTTTGAAGTTGGTTAGGTAGTTGGCCCTTCGACAGGCTCAGGGACCAAATTTCGACAAGCTAGTCGTACTGAGTGATTTTTAGAAAGCGCAGTTTACGGAGCTTTTTGAAAATTGCACCGCCTGTCTGCCGATAGGCTGGAAGTATGACATTTTAGATTAAACCTAACACATATTTACAGCAGACTATCAATGGCGCTTTGTGTAATAAACTATAACTATTTCACAAAGCTACCCAAAGAAGACACGAAGCTTTTTGTATCGCCCCAACATTTTCTCCCCCACCCAATCAAAAAAATCTCTACCTTTGGGTTTCAAGTTATAAACAAAAAAATACATAAAACGCTAGATTTTACACTGCTTAAAAAATGAAATTATGAAGAATTTAATAATCATAGTATTTTTGACAATAATGATGACCTCTTGTAAAAGTTACGTTCAAGTTTATGAAACAAAATCAACTAATACATCTGTTGAAAATGGATTCTATGTGTATGAGAATGACTCACTAAAAATCACTTATAGTTTTTGGGCTGAGAATGGGCTAATAACTTTTGCTATTTACAATAAACTTAATGTTCCTTTGTATGTAGATTGGAAAAAATCTTCATACATACAAAACTCATTAAAGTTGAACTATTGGGAAGATAAGATAATAACAAAAGGAACAAGTATTAATAGAAGCTATTATTACGACGGGCCACTATTATATCCTGGATATGCAGTTAGTAAATCAGTGAATAATTCTGTTTCATCATCTACAAAAATTGAAAGAATTACATTTATTCCTCCAACATCTAATTTTTTTAGAACTCAATTCTACATTTTACCTTTGAATAATATTCCTGTCGATAAGTCATTTAGAAAATTAGAAATCCCAAGGAAAGATAAACCTAACAAAACAACAAAGATTCATGAAAAAACTTATTTATTTGAAAATTCCCCATTGATTTTCAGGAATTATTTAACATTCTCTTATTCTGAGGGCTTTGAGTCAGAATTCTATGTAGATAATCAGTTCTATATTAGTAAGGTTACAAAAATAGACAGGAAAGTATTCTTTAAGTGGAAACTTGATGAAAATGATGAATGGGTTGAAAAGTCTCTTTATCAAAAAGAAAACATATTCTTTACATTGCCAAGTAAGTAGTGATTATTCAAAAAAATAGCCAAACGAGTATTTTGGCAACAGGAGTATCTCCACAAGATTATGGGCACAGTAGATAAAAAATATTTTGAGAGATTGAAAGAGCTGCATAAATATATGGGCTTATTTGATTTTGAATATTTAATAGAAATTGAATACAGTGCTCTTAATTCATTTCTTATTGAATCAGAATCAACTATTAAAAATAAAGAGAGATCACTCACAAAGAAAATCAAAAATTGGGAAACTGAAAAAAAATTATATGAAAACGCTCCTGAACCTTTTGAAAGGTTTGAGACTGAGATTATTGAATTTAATCAATTCTCTTCCTTGCTTAATAACTCATTCTTCATAATGTCATATTCTATTTTTGAACGATACTTCTTTGAGATATGTAATTACTGTCAAAAAGAGGAAGAGAAAAAGGTTTCAGCAAAGGATTTGAAAGGAAATGGTATCGACCAATGCAGAAAATACATTCAAAATGTAATTGAGATTAACCTAAAAAGTTTAGCAGCAGAATGGGCTGAAATTAAAAAATATCAAAAAATAAGAAATTTTATTGTACATAATATTGGGATTCTAAATGAGAAGGATGCTAAAAACGAATCATTAAAAGAATTTATATTTAATAATAAATATATTGATTACGATGATTACGATAATAAATCAACACAAATTTCTATAAATTCAATCAAATTTATCACAGATTTTACGGGTTTAATAAAAGGGTATTTCTCAAAATTATTCCATGAGATTGAAAACCAAAAGAAACAATAAAAGCTAATTGCTCCTTTTTGAATTGAAGTATAACATCCCCACATTTTCTCCCCCATCCAATCAAAAAAATCCCTACCTTTGGTTTCCAATTTTCAATCAAAAAGAAACCACATAAAACACTAAATATGACCCATCTAAAACCAGGGGATAAAGCTCCTGATTTCAATACCATTGACGAATTAGGAAATAGCTTAAAATTGAGTGATTTTGCAGGAAAGAAGTTGATTCTATTCTCATACCCAAAAGCAATGACTCCGGGTTGCACCAACGAGGCCTGTAACCTTCGTGATCATTATAAAGAATTGACAGATAAGGGATTTACTATTGTTGGCATCAGTGCTGACGATAGTAAAAAGCAGCAGCGGTTTAAAGATAAATATGAATTTCCTTTTCCTTTGATTCCTGATACAGAGAAAGATGTTTTGAAGGCTTATGGAATTTGGGGACTAAAAAAATTATACGGTCGTGAGTATGATGGAATCCATCGTACTACATTTGTAATTGAAAATGGCGTAATTGAAAAGGTATTTACCAAGGTAAAAACCAAAGAACATGCGGAACAGATTTTGGCTGACTACGATCAGTCACCAAAATAATATTTTTATTGATCAAATAGGTAAAGACAGTTCATGAACTGTCCCAACCGTTTATCAATAAAGAAAATAAATCAAGCGAAGATTAACGAATATAAAATATACAGAAAATGGCAAAAGACGAAAACAAAGAAAAGTTAAAAGCATTACAGCTTACATTAGATAAGATTGAAAAGAATTACGGAAAAGGCAGCATCATGCGATTGGGCGATGAGGTTATTGAAGATGTAGAAGTTATCCCTACTGGCTCACTAGGTTTGGATATTGCCTTGGGCATAGGTGGTTTTCCTCGTGGTCGGGTGATCGAGATTTATGGCCCTGAGTCATCAGGAAAAACCACATTAGCCATTCACGCCATTGCTGAAGCACAAAAGAAAGGTGGCATGGCCGCATTTATTGATGCTGAGCACGCATTTGATCGCTATTATGCAGAGAAATTAGGTGTTGACACGGAGAATCTTTTAATATCGCAGCCCGATAATGGAGAGCAAGCATTGGAAATAACCGATAGTTTAATTCGTTCAGGCGCATTGGATATTATCGTGATCGACTCCGTAGCTGCACTTACTCCAAAGAGTGAGATTGAAGGCGAAATGGGAGATTCTAAAATGGGTCTTCATGCACGTTTAATGTCACAAGCCTTACGTAAACTTACAGGCACTATCAGCAAAACAGGTACTACTTGTATCTTTATTAATCAATTGCGCGAGAAAATTGGTGTTATGTTTGGCAATCCAGAGACTACTACTGGTGGTAATGCATTGAAATTCTATGCCTCTGTTCGTATCGACATTCGTCGCTCAAGCCAGATTAAAGATACCGAAAAAGTATTGGGTAACCGTGTGAAAATAAAAGTCGTTAAGAATAAAGTAGCACCTCCATTCCGCTTAGCTGAGTTGGATATCATTTATGGTGAAGGATTCTCCAAAGTTGGCGAATTGGTTGACCTTGGTGTAGAATACAATATTGTAAAGAAAAGCGGCTCGTGGTTTAGCTATGGTGAAACAAAGCTAGGTCAAGGAAGAGAAGCTGTAAAGCAATTATTGAAAGATAATCCTGAACTGGCCGAAGAACTTGAGGTTAAGATTAAAGCAGCTATTAGCGCAAAGTAATCGAAATAAATAGAAAGGAGCGTGGGGAATTGCGCTCCTTTTTTTTAAACATTATTACCAGATTTACAATCAAATGAATAAAATTATTTCCATATTATTATTTTCTAGTTTATTTCTATATTCGTGCGAAGGACAAGTAAATAAAGGTTCAAACACGGACAATACTCCAACAGATAGCCTTGAAATGCTGCATGAAAAAATTGATCATGATCCAAATAATGCAGTTTTTTTGTCTCAAAGAGCCGAAATGCACATGAATGCCAACCAATTTAATCTCGCAATAGCAGATATACAAGCGGCCATTAATATTGACCCCGACAACACTTCATATTACTTAAGCCTAGCTGATTATTTTTTAGCATCAGGTCAACTTAAAAATTCCATGGGAGTACTAAAAAAAGTTCTTAGTATAAACCCTAATAATATCGAAGCCCTACTAAAAATGGGTGAAATAAACCTTATGGTTCGTAAGTACCAGGATGTTTTCACTTTTGCCAATGCCGTTTTAGATCACGACCCTTACAATTCTAAAGCATACTTTATGCGCGCATATACCTATAAAGAACTAAGAGATACAACACGAGCTATTGATAATTTTATGCAATGCCTGAAAAACGACCATCAAAATTATAATGCAAATATAGAACTTGGGATTATTTATTCAGCAAAAAGAGATGCTATTGCAATTCAATACTTCAATAATGCAATAGCTATCGACTCCCTAAGTGAAATGGCTTATTACAATCTTGGCATGTTTTACCAAAACAATGATTATTTGAATGAAGCTTTTGAAACCTATCGTACGTTAATGAAGGTTAAGCCTAATTTTCCATACTCATACTATAATACTGGCTATATATACATGCAATTACTTAAAGTTCATGATGAGGCTATCATATACTTTTCAAAGGCAATTGAAGTACAGCCGGACTATATTGAAGCTTATTATAATCGTGGACTTTGCTATGAAATACTAGGCGATGTTCAAAAAGCAAGGATCGACTATATGCATGCACTACAATTAAAAAATAATTACGACAAAGCCTTAGAAGGAATAAATCGTATTGATGATATGACACGTTAACAACAGATTAATTAAACAATAGAACAGATGAAAAAGATAAATCTATTACTCGCAATTGTGGTGCTTTTTATGGTATCATGTGACCATATTAAAGTGGAGAAAGAAAATAATGGTCATTCAAAAATGGCAAAATCAACTCCAGCGACAGAAAACATTGAAGACCTTCCAAACATTATGACGCCAGAAGTTTTATGGAAACTCGGACGGGTAAGTGGCATTCAAGTTTCTCCTGATGGTAATTTTGTATTATTTGGTATTTCACGCTATAATGTGGAAAACAATAATGGAAATCGTGATTTATATGTTATGCCAACTATTGGTGGCGATCCTATTCAAATTACTCATTGCAAAGGCAGTGAGTTTAATGCCGTTTGGTGCCCATCGGGCAAAATGATTCACTTTTTAAGTGCCAAGAGTGGCTCTGTTCAAATATGGGCTGTTAATCCAGATGGAAGTGGAGCCAAAAAAATTACTGATATCGAAGGTGGAGTTGGAAGTTTCAAATGGAGCCCTGATGGAAGTAAGATTCTTTTTACTAAAGACGTAAAAGTAATGCAAACAACCCACGAAAGATACCCAGATATGCAAAAAGCTAATGTGCGTATTATTGACGATCTTATGTATCGCCATTGGGATCATTGGACAGATGCTAGCTTTAGTCATATTTTTATTGCAGATTATGCAGATGGCAAAATTGGTGAACTAAAAGATATTATGCCTGGTGAAAAATGGGACACTCCCATCGGACCTTGGGGAGGTTTGGAACAAATCAATTGGGCTCCTGACGCAAGCAAAATTGCTTATGCATGCAAAAAAGTATTTGGAAAAGACTTTGCCACGCAAACTAATTCAGAGATATACATTTATGATATTACCAGTGGCGAAACTTCAAATATGACCGAAAAAGGATTTGATGGTTATGATTACGATCCAGTATATTCTCCTGATGGAACAAAACTCGTTTGGCGCAGCATGGCTACTCCAGGTTTTGAGGCCGACAAAAGTCGCATTATGATGATTGATTTTGCCACTAACGAAACAGTAGAATTAACAGAAGGTTTTGACCAAAGCTCAAATCATTATTCTTGGAGTGCTGATGGAAGTACATTATTTTTTATTAGTGGTATCCACGCAACCTACCAACTCTATAAAATGGATGTGGCTACTAAACAAATCACACAGATTACTCAAGGAGACCATAACTACACCGACTACCAGTTGCTTGATGATAAACTAATCGCTTGTCGCAATACCATGGTGGTTCCAAGCGATATCTACTCTGTAGACTTTGATGGAAATCAAACGCAAATAAGTTTTATCAATAAAGCTATTTTGGATCATTTGCATCCTGCAAACTTTGAGAAACGTTGGATAGAAACCACTGACGGTAAGCAAATGTTAACTTGGGTTATTTACCCACCAGATTTTGATTCAACAAAGACCTACCCTACTTTGCTTTATTGTCAAGGAGGACCTCAGAGTGCAGTAAGTCAGTTCTTCAGCTATCGTTGGAATTTCCAAGTAATGGCCTCTAACGGCTATATTGTAGTTGCACCAAACCGTCGTGGCTTACCTACATTTGGGCAAGAGTGGAACGACCAAATTAGTGGTGATTATGGCGGACAAAACATAAAAGATTATCTTTCGGCTATTGATGAACTGGCTAAAGAGTCATATGTGGATAATGATAACTTGGGAGCCATTGGAGCCAGTTATGGTGGGTTCTCTGTATATTATTTAGCAGGACATCACGAAGGAAGATTCTCAGCCTTTATATCGCATTGTGGTATTTTCAACTTTGAGTCGATGTATGCCTCTACCGAGGAAACATTCTTTGTACACCATGATATGGGCGGTGCTTATTGGGAAAATCCAAAACCAAAAAGCTATAATTTTTCTCCTCATAAATTTGTAGGAAACTGGGATACTCCAATCTTGGTTATTACTGGCGAAAATGACTTGCGTATTCCTTATACACAAAGCATGGAAGCATTTAATGCAGCACAACTACGAGGCATTCCAAGCCGCTTTTTATTCTTCCCTGAAGAGTCGCATTTTGTGGTTCGACCACAAAACTCTATCGTTTGGCAGCGCGAATTCAAGCGTTTCTTGGATGAGAATTTGAAAAAGTAATTACATAATTTTTTTTAATAGCCGCTAATTCACGAAATGTAATCGGAATTAGCGGCTTTTTCTATACCTTTACCAAGAAGAATAGAATTATATTTTCAAGATATGAAAAGATTACTACTTATATTTTTTGCGTTTCAACTGTCAATACTAAGTGGTTTTGCCCAAGAAAAAGACTCCACATCCAAAGCAGCTGATTTACTCAAATCTGTGGTTCCCTACGGCACTTTCGAGTATGCACTTGGCGCCAGTCGATTAGGCGCTGCGGTAGTTGAAATTGTTCCTCGTATTGGATTGAAGGGGAAATGGTATTTTGACGAGTCTGATAAATACTATTTCTACACCAAAGCCGAAGTTGGCTTACACTTGGTTGACCGTAACGACTATGTAAGCATTTCTGCTGACCCTGGCGAACAATATGGCAAAGTGGACCAAACATTTTATGCACGACAAGGATTTATTGGCATTGGCACTCCTTATGGTAATATAACTATGGGAAAAAGATGGGGCGTTCATTATACTCTTGCTGGTAATGTTGACAATATGTATATGTTTGGAGGTGATGCTATTGGCGTATATAATGCTGGAACTGACGGGGGGCCTTCTGGCACGGGTAGAGCAGATCAAGCAGTAGCATACGAACTAGACAAAGGACCAATTTATATTGGAGTACAAGGGCAATTTAGGACCAGAAGCGCTCAAAATAAAAAACTTGTTGATGCAATGTCAGCCGCTATGTCGTATGATTTTAGCGACTTCACAATTGGATTTTCCTATGCTAAAGTTTTTGATGGTGTGGATAGTATAACTCATGGGGAGGCAAAAGTGAATGATGAAATGTTTTCTGGATATTTTGGTTTCGATAAAAAGAATGTACACTTCGCTATTATTGGGCTATTATTTAATAATCATGAATATACCGACCTACATAAATTTTATAAAGGCTATGCTATCGAGTATAATCTAAAAATAAACTTTGGCAAGGATAAACGTTGGTCCTTTGTAAACAATGTTTCCTTTATGGCTCCGCTTAATAGCGAAGGATTAAAGTACTACTCCAATTGGTATTCATTCGAGATTGCTCGTCGGTTTTCACTTAATACAGTATTATTTACTGGATTCAAAATTGACGGTAGCACTTTAAGTAATGGCAAAAAAAGCAATCTGCACACCTTTGCCGCTGGGTTCTATTATAACTTTAACTACCCAGTACCCTAATCTCTAATTTTCTCTCCCTGATACTCTAAAATGTCACCCGGTTGGCAATCCAATACCTTACAAATGGCATCCAAAGTGGTAAAGCGAATAGCTTTGGCTTTTCCTTTTTTCAATATCGAAAGATTAGCCATAGTAATCCCCACTCGTGCTGACAACTCTGTTAGACTCATCTTTCGACGAGCCAACATTACATCTAAATTTACTATTACTGCCATATCTATACGGTTAAATCTTGTTCTTCTTGCAATTTTAAGCCTGTAATAAATATATGAGCTAAAACCCAAATAAATAATGCAAACAACAATACATTCGATTGATCAGTAAAATCGTGGCTTATTCTAATGTTAGCCATTTCAATATTCTTGGCAATATAATAATATAGAAACTGCATATAAATAATGGAGAACAACCAAAAGCCGAGTAAACCATAGGATAGCTTTTTCAATAATGATATATTCTCAATATTGAAAGTTAAACCATTCTTTACATTCATAATGAATTTTCGGAAAACCCATAATAGATAAATAGCAAATGAAGTAACAATCAGTATGGCAATACCTGCTTTCTTAGTAATAAAACTAGGGGTATTAAAAAAGTGTATTTTGGAAGACGCTTCCACAAATTCGACGTCAACATCTTGACCATTTAGACTAAGCGTTCCCGTTTCCAAGAAATCAATTTTTACAGGAAACTGCACATGCAATTGCATATTATTGCCGAAAAAATCGGTGTATAATAGAACATTAAAAATAAGCGCAGCAACAAATACCATTGCCAATAAGGCTATTGAACCCGTACTAATCCAATAGATAATTCTAATACTTAAAGGAGACTTTTGTGTTTTCATAACATATTAGCTTAATTATTAATTTGGCAAATATAAATATATTTTATCTTATATCAATACTTTTTTATCGTTTTTCGATATTATTTATATGTTTTACAATAATTAATGACTATTACGATTAACCATCAACACAAAAATAAGAAATGAGTAATTGTAGCATTTAGCGACTTCCTATATTTAACCTACCTTTGCCGCTCATTAAAACAAATAAATGCAATTCAAAGATTTAGGGATAATTGATCCCATACTAAAAGCCCTCAACGATGAAGGCTACACCCACCCCACTCCCATTCAAGAACAATCTATTCCGATACTACTTAGAAGAAAAGATTTATTGGGCTGTGCACAAACGGGTACTGGAAAAACGGCAGCTTTTGCTATTCCCATTATTCAACATCTATATAAATCAACGCAAAGGTCAGTAAGACCGCCAAAAGTACGCGCCCTAGTTGTAACTCCCACAAGAGAACTGGCCATTCAAATTGGCGAAAGCTTTACTACCTATGCGAAATATACAGGAATAAAAAACACCGTGATATTTGGCGGAGTTAAACAAGGTAAGCAAACCGATGCTTTGCATAGAGGTGTTGATGTATTAGTAGCTACACCAGGGCGACTGCTCGACCTTATCAATCAAGGATTTATAACATTACGTGATGTCGAATTCTCCGTTTTAGACGAGGCTGACCACATGCTCGACATGGGCTTTATTCATGATATACGTAAGATTGTAGCTCTTTTACCAAAAAGACGACAGAGCTTATTTTTCTCAGCCACTATGCCACCAGACATTGTGAAGCTATCACAAAAAATATTAGGAAATCCAGAAAAGGTTACCATTCAGCCACAGCAAGCTACCGCCGAAAGGGTGGATCAGGCACTCTATTACGTAAGTAAAAAATCGAAAATAAAACTATTGATACACTTGCTTCAAGAAAACCCTGTGCAAACGGCCTTAGTTTTTTCACGCACCAAGCATGGAGCAGATAAGATAGTGCGTATGCTAATCAAGGCTAAGATTCAAGCAGCAGCCATTCATGGAAATAAATCGCAAAATGCGCGACAAAAAGCACTGAATGCATTTAAAGATGGAGCGTTACATGTTTTAGTAGCTACTGATATTGCCGCAAGAGGTATCGATGTAAGTGACTTGGAGCTGGTAGTAAACTACGACCTGCCAAATATACCCGAAACTTATGTTCATCGTATTGGCCGAACTGGAAGAGCAAGTGCAAGCGGAATAGCCATTTCTTTCTGCATGAAAGAAGAACGCCCCTATTTGAAAGATATTCAAAAATTAATACATCAAAACATTCCAATTATTAAAGAACACCCCTTTATTGATGATGGAACTGAGGATGAAACCCCTGTAAAAAGGCAAACTCGGCCTCCTCGCAAAAAGAAAAAGCATGATTTTAATCGTAATAAAGAAAGACAAGAGTCTAAAAACAAGCCTTTTGGAAGATCAAATTCAAATAAACACACAAATAAATAAAAATAATTGTTAAAAAACATCGATGCAATGGATATAATATTATCTTTGCGCATTATAAATAACTAATAAAATTAATACAATGATTAAAGGAACAGTAAAGTTCTTCAACGACACCAAAGGTTTTGGTTTCATTAAAGAAGACGAGTCAGAAAACGAACACTTCGTACACATCTCAGGTTTAATCGACGAAATTCGCGAAGGCGATGCAGTTGAGTTTGAACTTAAAGAAGGTAAAAAAGGAATGAACGCAGTTAATGTGAAAGTATTATAATTTGCTTTATCCAATTGAACTTATTGAGCTCGTCATTATTGACGAGCTTTTTTTTTGTCCTATAGTCTCACCATTCAACTCAATTTATTGATTTAGCCCTCTCTCTTTTGCCTATTTCAATATACGAAATAATTGCACTTTTTCTTATAATCAGTTTATAATATTCTTACTTTTGGGCTATTATAAACTAACAAATTCAAAACTTATGAAAAAAATATTATTAGTATTATTAATTCCAGCACTCGCCTTTATGAGTTCATGTGGCGGGTCTGACGACGGTGGTATAATGAGTCAAATGAATAAGATGAAAGAAATCTCACAAAATGCCGAGGAAATGCAAGAAGAAATGGGTGCTGATGACAGCGACAAGGTGTTCTCTAAAGCTATATTGGCAAAAATGGATATTGTTACTACTGAACGAAAAATTAGCGATGAAGAATGGAACCAAGTAATAAAAACCATTGATGATTTTCTAAGTATGGACTCTATCAAGCAGGCAAATCTTAATCATCAAACTATAAATACATTTTTTACCGAACACGGTTATGCTAATGCTGATGAGGGAAAACAAGAATTAGAAAAAATCGGCTTTCTAAGTCAATTTATGATCGAATGGGGAATGCATTTTGTTGCTATTAAGCAAATACAATTGATGGATGGTAAAGATGCTGCCAATCAAAAACTAACCGAATATACTGTTGACATTAATAATGATGGCTATTCCAAAGAAGACCTAGTAGTAATTGAAAAAAATGTTGATTATACTGCAAAGGCACTATCTGTTTTTTACACCATCGATAACTATGCTACTATAAATGAAATGGCAAGATTGTCAGATTCATTGAATACTGCCGAATTAGATACCTCTGGTATGAATAATTAGATCATTCAACACAGAATCAAAATGGCTTGGTTATTAACTCAACACAAGCCGAGTTGAATGTAGCTGAAGTGGCTTATTAAAAGCATTGTATTAAAAAAAACCGTTAATAAATTAACGGTTTTTTTTGTATATTTGGATTTCTAATACTAATTCAAATATGAAACTATTAATAGTATTTATACTTATAATCATTTCGATTGCAGCAAAAGCTCAAACAAATCAGTTAAGACATATTGAAATAGGTGTATCCTCTTTATTTTGGACTCCCACAGCGGAGCATATGAAAGCGAACAACTCTTTATTGGACGCCTCAATCCCAAACGGCTACTACGATCCTTTTCCAAACAGTGCTGGTTATGGACAAGGCGTTGCTCCCGCTATGCATGTTTGTTACTATTTCAAAAATTATCTTGGAGCTTACTTGGGATTTAATTATTTGTCTTTAACAAATCATTTGGAATATCCAACAAAAACTTATTTAATGACAGGAGATTTAAATGTTTTCCATAACGAGGCACAAATTATAAATCTAAAAATTGGCTATGCGGGGCAAACAAAAAGAGAAAGCCGAGTTAATATGTTTTTTGGTGCAGGATTAAACTATATTCCCTCCTATTCTATGAACCTAAATACAGAAACTAATTTTTTTGAGCAACCAACATATGAGGCAAAAGGCAATTCTTTTGGTTTTTATGTTAATTCTGGACTCAAAATTCAATTAATAAAATCTATCTCTTTAAATATAGGTATAGAATACACTAATAACATCAAAACATTAAAATATATTGGGGCTCCTCACTCAGGTTTTGAAAAAAAAACAAACCTTGGAGGTATTGCTGGGCAAATTGGTTTATCATTTAATTTTGGAAAGGATAAATCATGAGAAAGTCTATTTTTATAATACTATTGACTTTAGGCTCCTTGAATTCATTTGCAAATGATTCTCTATCCACTCATTTTGAGCTTATTTCTACAGCCTTTTTTTGGCATCCTACAGCAGCTCATTTAATAGGTGTAGACAATTATTGGTATCAACAAAGTCATTCTGAAATAAATGGCTTTGGAAATAGTTTTGGTCCATCTGTAAATTTCAATTATTATCTCAATAATAGAGTAGGAATAACAACAGGCTATAACTATTTACCTTTTAAAATAACTAAAGAAGGTACATCAAATACAGGTTTTATGCGCAACTTAAGGATTGGAGTAATTGGACGCGTGTTTGAACAATCCATTCTCAGCGTTAAATGTTCGACGGGCTTAAACATGACTTCTTATTCATTTCAAATGCCAATTAAATATAAAGACATAGGGGACGGAAATCTAACTACCAATGGCTTTATCACAGGAGTCTTTTTTACATCAGGTATAAGCCTTAGAATATACAAAAGTTTATACTTTCACACCTCCTTTGACTATACTTACATTCCGAGCAAACTAATCTATACGTATAGTTATAAGGACATCAGCCTAACGCAAACTGAAATTACAAATATTGGTGGTATTGGATTCAAAACAGGATTGGAATTTCGTTTCTAAATAAAACACCCTCTTTCCCTAAAATTACTGTACTTTTGAATCCAATATGTTAGACTATTTAATAACTCTATTTTTTGCAGCAGCAGCATTCTTCGCTGTCTACAAAATCAAAATGTTTGGAGCCAAAGGTATTTCCAAACATTGGTTTGCAGGTGCTTTTGCCATTAAGCTAATTGCTGCATTTGCGATGTGGTTTATTTATACCAATCATTATACCGACCGCAGTAAAGCCGATATTTTTCGTTATTACGATGATGCAAAGGTTTTCCAACATCTGTTAAAAGACCATAAAGCAGAATATTTCAAATTCTTATATCAAAACAAATCTACCGATGAAGATGTCAATGTGGTTTTGAAGTACACCAATAGTTGGGACTCATCAAATGAAAGCACTTTATTCGGAAGCAATAAATTAATCATCAGAGCAAATATGTTACTAAACCTAATTAGTTTAGGGTCGTATGGAGCTCATGTCATTGTTTTTAGCTTCTTGGCCTTTATGGGTTTATTCTGGATTTTTAGATTCTTCTATCAACAATTACCTGAGCGTAAATGGCTAATTTTTCTTGCTGTATTTGCTTTTCCTTCTATTGTATTTTGGTCGTCAGGAATACTAAAAGAGAGCTTAGCCTTTTTCTTTATCGGATTGATTTTGAATTGTGGCAGCTACGCTCTAAAAGGGCGAAAACCTATTCCACGGACTATTCTAGTTGGGCTTGCATTTTTTCTTCTATTTCAAACAAGAGCCATTATTGCAATGATTCTTATCCCCTTAATATTTGGGTATCTATGGAATTCTATTAAACCACAACGAAGGGCATTCCTCCCCTATTTTATTATGCTTTTTATCGCATTCAGCTTTCTCACAGAATCGGAAAAAATTACAGGAAAAGATTTTTACGGCATCTTAGTTGAAAAAAGAATGGCTTTTGAAGAACTTTCAAAGGATGCGCAATCGACAAATACAAAAATGAATATTCGATATACTGCCGATGGCTATTCCATTATGAAGAGTGTACCCATCGCATTAATAAATTGTATTTTCAGACCCACTCCATGGGAGGCCAATGGTTTACTAATGTGGGCGGCAACTTTAGAAAACATCTTACTATTTCTTATGCTTATCCTATTGGTTGTTTTCCCAATTAGTAATATAGAAAATAAACCCTTACTCTGGATTGCCTTACTTTTTGCCTTGGCCAACCTAATAATTGTTGGGCTCACTACTCCAATACTTGGAGCCATATCACGCTATCGTATAATTGGGCTACTATTTTTCTTACTGGCCTATGTTCAATTAATAGATATAAAGAAAATACTGAAACAATAGTTTCTGCTTGAGCTCAAAAAAACATAAGTTTGCAGTCGCACTTCGACAAGCTCAGTGACAAATTTAACAAGCCCAGTGACCAAGACAACAAGCTCAGTGACCGAGATAACACAAGCTCAATGACCGAGATAATATACTCAGCAAGCAAGCATACAAGTTTAGTAACACAGATATAACACAAATAATATAAAACAATGAACAAAATAGCATTTATAACAGGAGCCACAAGCGGAATTGGAAAAGCCAGTGCACATATTTTTGCCAAAAACCACTATAACCTTATCATTACAGGTCGTCGCAAAGAGCGATTAGACGAATTTGCAAATCATTTGACAGATAAATACGCAGTGGAAGTTCTTGCTTTAAACTTTGATGTACGTAATCGTGTAGAGGTAGAAGTAGCCGTTCGAAGTTTAAGCAGTAACTGGAAAAGCATTGATGTACTACTTAATAATGCAGGACTAGCCGTAGGATTAACCAATATACAGGATGGTGTTTATGATGATTGGGAACGCATGATTGATACCAACATAAAAGGACTGCTTTACGTAACTCGTAATGTAGCACCATTGATGATTTCCCAAGGCAAAGGGCATATTATCAATATTGGGTCCATTGCTGGTAAAGAAACCTATTCCTTTGGCAATGTTTATTGTGGAACTAAGCATGCAGTAGACTCGTTAACTAAAGCTATGCGCATTGATATGGTGAGCGAGGGAATAAGAGTTACCCAAGTAGCACCTGGAGCCGTAGAAACAGAGTTTTCCAACGTGCGTTTCAAAGGAGATAACGCAAAGGCAGATTCCATATACAAGGGTTTTGAGCCATTGCAAGCAGAGGATATTGCTGATGCCGTGTATTACTGTGCTAATTTACCCGCACATGTAAATATCAATGACATGGTGATAATGCCTACTGCTCAGGCAAATGCGACTACAATTATACGCAAGTAAATATACTTTTTGAAGGATAAAATATTGGATTATTCAAAAATAAAATTATTTTAAAGAAAAGTGTTTTTTATTAAAATTTATTTTATACTTTTGCAGCCGCTTTTGGAAGTAAAAGCGAGTTCTTTATAGATTTTTTTCGGGGTGTGGCGCAGTCCGGTTAGCGCACCTGCTTTGGGAGCAGGGGGCCGCAGGTTCGAATCCTGCCACCCCGACACTATAAAAAAAATTAAAGGAGCTTGTCTCCTTTTTTTGTTTGTAGGAATTGGAAATAATTGGTCCAGTAGCTCAGCTGGATAGAGCAGCAGCCTTCTAAGCTGCGGGTCGTGGGTTCGAATCCCGCCTGGATCACAAATACAATTTTACAAGCCTGTATATCATTGATATGCAGGCTTTTTTTAGGAAATATTGAAAAAGTTTCGGATGCTAGTGCCACAAAATGTATTATCAATATTATCTATCACTTACACAGCAGTAGTTAACTAAAACCACAATATAATATCCAGTTTATTGCTTAGTTTACTAGACATGTTTTTTTAGTGAATTAACTTTTTTCAACACAACAGGAGGATTATACCCAACGAAAAGCTGATTCCATCATCTGAATTTCGTTTCTTGAAATTCCTATGTTCTTGGCTTCACTTTCCCAACAACTCACTACTGTGCATACTTCTTTAATAATTTCATTCATGGCCACTTTATCTAATAAAAAGTATTCTCCAACACTTTTTGCTAAATCAAAATCTAATGCATTACTATCCATGTCAATATTAAGTGCTAAACCTTCTTTATCAACAGATGGATTCAAATCATAAGCGGGAGACAATCTCCAACCTTTCTGCTCCAATAGAAAACCATGGTTTCTCAAATGATCATCCGTACTTGAAATAGCAATACTAAAAACAATTCTTCTCCAGAGTTGATGCAAATCTTCTTCGATATTAGACCCTGCAAACTGTAGAAATTCCGCCAACTCTAGGTAACTAGCAACATCGTCTCTCAAATCATCTTCTGAGTGTCCTGTCATGCTCATTGCCGATGCAAAATGGATTCGTTCCCCCTGCAAACGGTCAAACCTTTTAGTAAAAAAAGTGTGATGGTGTCCCGACACTTTTTCGCACTTTGATTCTGCCATCCACACACCTGACTTTATTGCAAGTTTATAGGCTAACATTTCCCATAAAGCCATATTAATAGTATCATTTTTTGCAGGAAATTTAGCAATCCAAGGATGCTGATTGTCATCTAAGATATTAGCCTTTGGCCGTGCGCCTCCAAGTGAAGATCCTGGTGCCATAATAACTTTAAGAAAATCCATAATACTTTTATCATCAGTATGCGAATCAAGCATTTTTGCACTATGCTGCAATTTTCTTACTGATGTCCAAGGTGGAGTTGGAAACTCCTGACTACTATCTAAAAAGGGGCCTTGCTTATTCGTCTTAAACCGAAGTGCCCCCATTCTACTTTCGTCATACACTCCCAATAAGAAATCTACTTCATTTAATGAAACTAACTTATTATCATTTACCTTTGCATGAACGGCAGCTCGCCTTTTCATCAAAGTCCTCCCCCAAGTATCAGGCATCGAATCCAAGAATAAACCAAAATTACCCTTGGCATCTGGATATTGCTTTCCAGAAAACCAACTAATATCTGGATCTAATAGAAATTGTTCATTTGATTGCAACCACATTCTATCATACTCAAAACTATAAGACATTTTACCCTTAATCGATTGAGCCTCCAAAAGCCCCATCAACATAGGCTCTGACATTCCAAGCCAATGTGCATAAACATATATATCGTGTTTTTTTGCCATGCTATTTTCCCATTAGTTCTATATCTTGCAACTTTCTTCCAAGCTCATCATCAGCAGCCAATTTTAGAAAATCATCTTGCAGGTTTAATACTCTTAACACATTAAATAAAGCACCAATAGATACACTCGAACTGCCTTTCTCTAGTAAATATAGCGTATTCCTTGAAATACGAGCTCGCTCAGCTACTTGCACCGCTGTCAGCTTTCGTCTCTTCCTTGCAAGCTTTATATTTTCTCCCATAAGATTTAATATCTTTTGATGCTTTGGGAATACAATTTGCTTCTTTAACTTCATTACTATATAATTATTTATGTACTATATTATTTGCAAATATACTTAATATGTCTGTATTATAGTACATTTATATGCATTTCAATTCTATATCACTTTTCATATACAAAACACTAAACATTTATATGTAGGAGAAAGTTGGTGCAAAACAAGGCCTTTGAGTGCAAAAAAACATCTGAAAAACAGCCTGCCCACGAATTTTTATACTTGTAATATACTGATATTCATGACATAAAGGCGATATTTAGAAGCCCAGCATGGATCACAAATACAATTTTACAAGCCTGTATATCATTGATATGCAGGCTTTTTTATTGATAGGGTAAAACATAGGTAATACATTTCAATTTTTTGCAATATTTAAATCACCTAGTCAAGGCAAAAACGAATACCCAAATTATCATAATCAATGAAAAAGCAAGAGCTCTAAAATAATCTTTACTTAGCCTTCTTATAAGTATACTTCAATATATCCTCAGGGCAAGAATCCACACAGCGCTCACAAACTATGCAAAGCTTATGGGATACTTTTTCGGTATTAGCTACCAATTCTTTCACATCAATAAGCATAGGGCAAGCGGTAGTACACTTATTACAAGATGTACAGCTATCAGAGGCTATAGGGGTAATTTTAAATAAAGCAAATTTTGAAAATAAGCCTGAGACGGTGATAAATGGACATAACATACGACAATAAGATCTGCTACCCGAAATAAAGGTCAATGCAAAACCTACACTCACGATAAATAGGTTTTCGCCAACTATCCACATCCTCCGAAGGCCTTCGTCTTCAGCAGGATTATGAAATCCTGCAATAGCAAAAGGAACAATAACTAAAGCAAGAAGATACGCCCATGCTAACCATTCGATGCGCTGCTTTGGAGGTTTGGAGATGTTCTTTTTCGAATTGGTTATTTCAAAAAAGAAACCCGTCCAACAAGCTCGTGAGCAAAATGCGTTACCAAATATAAAAGGCAATGCTACACGCGCAACTAATGTCTGTATCAATGCACCGGTAACTACTCCACTTGACAAATCAAAGAATACTTGTGGAAATTGAAAGTTAACACCTATAAAAATACTAAGCCAAAAGAGCAAAAAACCACCAATAATAAACTGAACTGATAATCGAAAAAACTGTTTTGTTTGAGGGTAATGTATTACAATTACACGAGTAGAAAATTCCATAAGCCCCATGCCGGCAAATAAATAGAAATAACGAATGTCGCGATACCACATAACTATAAGCCCTACTATTGTAAAAATAATAAGCGCTGCTAGGGGTATCGAATATTTATTTAAAAGCTTTTTCAAAATTATTTATGCAAGTTAATCTGTTTACTAAAAAAGGGAGTCTTAATAATGCCAAAACTACTCTTTTTGAATTAGCAAACAATAAAATAAGTATCAGTATTAGAAAGAAAAAAACACTAAAAATAAAACTCTTATTGCTAAGAAAATAATATTTATCTTTGCACACATTTAAAATTAGTGTGTAATACGATGGAGAAAGCAGAAATCATAGAGATAGTTAACAGTTTTTTAATTGAGGAGTTTGAATTAGATGCCGAGGACTTAAGCCCTGAAGCACATCTAATGAATGACCTTGAGATTGAGAGCCTTGACTTTGTTGACATTGTTGTAATAATAGAAAAGGATTTTGGCTTTAAAGTGAAAAATGAAGACCTTACAAACCTACGTACACTAGACGATTTATACAATTACATTTACGATCAAAAGAATGCGCCAGCATAATGTCTGAATGGGAAGGCAAATCAAAAGGAAATGCCACAGGCTATAAAATTTTTATTGCTTTAATTAATTTCTTTGGTCTTAATACAGCTTATCTTATTCTAAATTTTGTAGCCCTATATTTTTTCCTATTCTCCTTAAAATCAAAAAAGTACATCCTTTGGTACTTCAGGAATATCCATCAGTTTAGCTATTGGAAAAGTCAAAAGTACACTTTCAAAAATTTTTATGCCATTGGAGTAAGCATACTCGACAAAGTAGCGCTCCTATCTGGCAATGATCCCAAATTTAGTTTTGATTTTGATGGCGAAAAGCACTTCCATCAGCTTGCCCAGGAAGGAAATGGAGGTATTATTGTAGGAGCACATATTGGCAATTGGGAAATAGCAGGTCAGTTGATGAGTCGTATCGACATTAAAGTAAACATTGTAATGAAGCTCAATGAGGATGAGGCCATCAATGAAGTAATTGAAAAAGCTGTACATTTGAAACAAATGAACATTATCAATATTACTGATGATTTTTCGTATTTGATAAAGATAAAAAAAGCTCTTGATAAGAACGAATTTGTCATATTACATGGCGATCGTTTTGTTGACGATAGTAATATCGCTGAGCTTGATTTTATGGGACATAAAGCCGATTTCCCAATGGGTCCTTTTTTATTAGCCTTAAAATTTAGAAAGCCTATCACTTTCGCTTTTGCAATGAAAGAAAGTAATAAGCATTATCATTTTTATGCTACAAAACCAATAAGCAATCTTAAGAGAACAAATCCTAAAGAGCTTAATGAAAAGACTATAGAACTAATGAACGATTACACCTTAGCTTTGAAAAAAATGCTTCATAAGTATCCTGAGCAATGGTTTAACTATTATAAATTTTGGAAATAAACACATTATGATTGATCACGGTAATGACAAAAAATCAGCTGTTCAAGCTAAATTCGATGCACAGAAAATTGCTTTTGGCCCCATTATGTTTCAAGCAGCAAAAGCACTAAGAGATTTTGGCATTCTTAGCTATTTACTTAAACATCGAAAAGGTGACAGTATTGAAAATATTGCCAAAGAGTTAGATGTATCTGTTTATGGAGTAAAAGTGTTACTTGAGGCTGGCTTAAGCATGGAACTTGTATTTGTGGATAATAGCATATACAAAGTTACCAAAACAGGCTTCTTTATGGCGAGTGACGAGCTTACACGTGTAAATATGAATTTTACTCACGATGTTAATTATTTAGGATTTTTTGATTTCCACAATTCAATAAAAGAGGGAAAACCTACTGGGCTAAAAACGTTTGGTAATTGGGACACTGTTTACGAAGGGCTCTCTCAGCTACCTGAAGATGTACAAGAAAGCTGGTTCGATTTTGATCATTTCTATTCTGACACAGCTTTTCCCGAGATTATGGAAATCGTGTTTAAAAAAGGCGGCAGAAAAGTATTGGATGTGGGTGGAAACACTGGCAAATTCTCCATCAAATGTGCCGCCTATAATGATGAAAACCAGATGACTATTCTTGATCTTCCTGGTCAAACTGCAGTTGCTGATAAAAATATTAAGGAAGCAGGGTTTGGCAATCGAATCAACACCCACTCTATCAACTTACTTGATGCAACAACCCCTTTTCCAAAGGGTTATAATACAATATGGATGAGTCAGTTTTTAGATTGTTTTTCAAAAGAACAAATACTAACACTCCTACAACGTTCTTATGATGCATTGGATCAGGATGGCTCATTATTTATTTTGGAAACCTATTGGGACCGTCAGAAATACGAAGCCTCAACTTATAGTCTTCACGCCACTTCTTTGTATTTCACCAATATAGCCAATGGCAACAGTCAAATGTATCATTCTAGCGACTTGATTAAGCTAATTGATCAAGCAAATATGAAAATTGTTAATGATTATGATAATATTGGCGTGAGTCATACTTTATTTGAGGTAAAAAAGAAGTAGATGTACGACTATCCAATTGAAGAGTTGATTCCGCAGCGTTCACCATTTATAATGGTGGATAAATTACTGCATTTTGAGGAAAAAACATTTTCATCATCTTTTACCATTAAATCGGATAATCTCTTTTCCAAGAATGGTTTTTTTCAAGAAGAGGGAATGATTGAGAATATTGCACAAACTGCTGCTGCAGGTGCTGGTTACTCCTTTAAAGTAAAAAATGAAGAGGTAAAACTAGGTTATATTGGCGCACTTAAGAATGTGAAAATATTTAAGCAACCTCCAGTGGGCTCTACCATAAATACCAAGATAACGATTGTAACCAAAGTGCTTAATGTGGATATTGTAGAAGGTAAAATATACGATATCAACCATCAATTGATGGCATCATGCGAAATGAAGATTTTCATTGGTGAATAGGGCTTAACTAATTTTTAATATCACAAATCCGCAAGCCTAATACTTTTGCCCTTTACGCAAATCAAAAAATACTTTTGGCTTACGTCCCTTATGCTTATTTAGGTTGCTTATAACTTGTATGTTTGACTGAATAATAATCTCAGGAACAACACGTATTTTACTTCTAAAGTTCTCCGCAAGATTATTGATACACTGATTAGAGCCTTCATCACTACCAACTACCACACTTACTTTGTCCATACCCAACTGGTCGGATCTAACCTCTATAAAAAAATTGGTAATCTCTGGGCAATCATTAATCACATCAATAATACCAGACGGATATATGGTAGTACCTTTCAGCTTAATCATTTGCTCTTTACGACCAATAATTGGGCTCAAACGAATACTTTTATTGCCACAAGCACATGGTTCATCAATAATAAATGCCATATCTCCTGTTCGAAATCGAACCAAGGGCATCCCTTCAATCCCTAAGGTAGTAATAGTTACTTCACCCAATTCACCATGAGGCAAATTATTTCCTTTATCATCCAGAATTTCCACTATCAGCAAATCTTCTTGCAAATGCCCACCCTGTGCAATATCACATTCGGTAAAAGCGGTAGCCATTTCGGTTGATGCATAGGTTGAGTATAAATCTACTTTCCATATATCATTAATACGCTTTCCGATGGAATTTAACTCCAAATTCTCATCACGTATAGCATCACCAATACATATGATTTTACGTACCGAAGTGGCGTTAATATCAATATTATTTTGCTCTGCATAATCCACAATTTTTGCGATAAAAGAAGGCACACCAACCAAAACCGTAGATTTAAACTTATCAATATTCTCCAATTGAATAACTGGCGATCCGGGTCCAATACGCAATGATGTAGCACCCAGTTTTTGAACGCCTAAAAAATAGGCCAAGCCCGCCATAAAACGCATGTCAAGCGTCACCATTAGCTGAATTATATCTTTTGAATCTACTCCTGCCATAGCAAAAGACCTAGCTTCGTTATTTGCCAAGCGGTCCAAATCACGCTTACTTAAAGGTACCGTAACAGGGTTTCCTAAAGTACCCGATGTGGTGACAATATCTGCAATCTCACTATTTTTAATACAATAAAAATCGGAATTTTGTTGTTGCAAATCCACCTTTGAAACTGTAGGCAATATGGACAAATCAGCAATAGACTTTATCTGTTTGATATCAATTTTATTTGCACTAAATAACTGCTTATAAAAATCAGAATTTTCATTTACATATTGTAAAAGTGCTATTAAACTGCTATTTTTCTCCGTTCTTTTCATTCTATTCTGCTTTTAATAATGAGCCATTTATCCTTTCGGTTTCCCACTTATTGGCAATCTCTAAACTCAATGCTTTACTATAACTATCAATTGCCTTCGCCTTTTCACCAAAGTGCAACCAATAGTTGCCAATCAGCTCATAAGTATAAAAATAATTAACATCGCAAGCGGCTAATTCATTCATCAATATCACATCATTCTCCAATGGGCTGTCAGCATCTATAGCATTTTGAATCATGATCTTAAGTTCTTTTAGGCGAACAAATCCTGCATATGCTTTAGAATGCAAAAGGGTGTCTTCAGCGATAGTCAAATTCTGCTTATACAAAACAGTGCTTATTGCTGGCACTTGCTTCATAGCAAACACTTCATTAAGATCGTAGCAAAGATATTCACCCAATTGGTAAGGAGCAGTAGAGACCCATATTTGCAAACGCTTAGGTAAAAAAATCACACTATGATGCGAAATCAGCTGGTTCATTGCTTTTTCATTTCCCAAACCAATATCAGCATCACCCAATCCACGAGTATCTCTTAAAATATTGCTCGCTGCAAGTACCGAAACAGAATCATTATAATCAGCTAACAATTGCTCGCAGCGCTGCTGCCGGTAAAATGAAGCAGACTCCTCAATATTTTTGATATTATTTTCATCATTATCAAACAACTTCCCTTGATAATGATTTGAGCTCACCATCTGGCTCGTTCTTTTATAATAAAGCCCCATTTTGGAAGGTGTTTTCTCAATAATCACCGCCATATCATCATTTGCTGATGCCACCAAAATAGACTCCGAAACAAAAATATCTCTACTCTGAGCAATGGCAACAGCTTCTTCAATATTAGAAGAGAACTGAAGTATTTCACGTGTTAAAAGTGAAATTGGGGTTTTGGCTTCAGAAGGAATATCAGACTTAGCGGCATTAATAGTAACAGTAATACCCTCGGTATTCATACCCGAAACTACCCCAATCATGCTTGCCCAAGTGATATAGGCAAATTGATATCCGCTATCGGGTGACACAAAAGCAATTATTTTATCTTTAGAAAAATCATCGTTTATATAGAAGTCAAAATTTCGCCCTACTACCATATCTGAGTCATTACGATTTTGGTTAGCAATAAAAGAAGTACAGCCCACTATGGCCAAATCCTTCAGTGCATGACCAATATCATGTGCTCCATGATAGTTGAGCATACGTTGATATCCACTGGCAATAAAGTCAAAATCATTGGAAGTAGAGAGTGATACCCCATAAATCTCTTTCTGATAACGGTCGATAACATGCATATCAATATCACGATTAAACCAACCAATAATATATCGTAAAAAGCGTAGATAGAAATCGGACGGAACAATTTGTTTCATCTGGTTAACAAATGCTTCCTCTTGTTTATATATCAATTCTTTGCCTAATCTACCTTCATACACACCAAGTTCAATTGGACTACCTTCAACATACATTTCCCATAGTCCTTTTTCATTCTGTCGAAGCCAGTTGTTTTTGATGCTATAAAAGTTAGAATCTACCTCAAGGCGTTTCACCGTACTGAATTGAACAAGAGAAACCTCAGGTTCGGCAATACGGACTCGAATATTAAAATAGACGGCAAAACCAGCTAATAAAAGTACTATGCCTATAAGTATTTTCTTCTTCATTATTTTATTATTGTACTATATCTATATCATTTTCAGGATTTATATCCTTTAACAAATCATTAATAGGAACAAAGTCTTTCACTGTAAGCAAACTAGCTAGAGCCACACCTAACATACCATGCATATTTATATTTTGACCAGTTAAATATAAGTTCTTCAGTTTTGTTTTAGGAAATATCTTAGAGTATAATGCATTATTAAAATCATGCTCTATTCCATACATTTCACCCGCTACATTATTCACATAATCTTTATAACTTAAAGGACTCAAGGCCTCCACATGTTCTATATTACCCACAATACCAGGAAAATCCTCCTCCAATACTTTCAATATTTTATCTACCATTTGTTGTTTCCACTGCAAGTAATCTTTTGGCCGAGACTTATGGCTTGTTCCCTCCCACTGTTTCACTTGATCATAGCTCATATAGGTAAGTACACTAATGCACTTACTCATGGTTTCACTATCGTTAGTTGCTGGAGTATAAATGATATACTCATTGGGCAGTGTGTCTGGTTTATAATTATCAACAGACCAAATATTATTATCCAAATATCGGTAAAAAGTATAGTTCATACTTGGAACAACACTCTTTTTCAACTTTATATGAAGACTAAAAGTAGAGATGGTGTTTTTTTGATTCAACAGCCTTTTTTTATACGACTTGCGTAAAAATTGATCATCCACCATTTTCATTGTTAAACTAGGGTGAACGTTTGAAATAAAATAATCGGACTCATACTTTTGTCCAGATCTGGAAATAGCTCCAACAACACTTTTCTCTTTCACATCAAGCTTTACAATCTCCTCATTGACGATAATTTTACCACCCAAACCAGTAAACACTTTTACAAAGGATTGAGCCACTTCTTCTCCACCACCAACAACCTTATATGCACTATTATTATAATAATTATGTATAACCGAATGCATATATAATGACGATTTATGTTGTCGCCCGGCATAAATGGGATTAGTTGCCAAAAGAACATTTTGCAATTCCACATTATTGGTTATGCTTTTCACAAAATCATCAACACCCTCCTCCATATATGATGATTGAGTCATACTTTCATCAATAGGATAACGCAAACTATAAAGGTCGTGACTTTTGGACACCTCTATAACTTTTCTTACATATTTTTCCAATGCCTCTCCTTCATTTGGAAAATAATCCAACATTTGCTTTTTAAAAGCTTTCCAACCAAAAGGATAATTATAAGTTTTATCTCCAATCTTGAACACATCGTATCGGTCAGCATCCATCCGTTTAAGATTAAGCATATCAAATATTTCGAAATACTTAAAAAGTTTATACATCACTTGACCTTTGTCGAGGCTACCAATATAATGCATGCCAGTGTCAAAATTGCAAGTCTTGCGTTTAAAACTCTGCAATAGACCCCCTGCCCTACTATTTTTCTCAACAATAGTAACATCATAATTATTTTTCTGAAGAATAATTGCTGTCATAAGTCCACCAAGACCACCGCCAATAACAAGGATACGATTATTCTCCATCACTCATTTTCTTTAGTAAATAATCCATTCCTAAAAACTTTGACGCAGTCATAAGAGCCCCTACGCCAACTCCCAATACACCGTGCAGATTCACATTCTGACCTGTAAGGTACAAATTTGGAACTTTAGTATTCGTCATAATTGCATTACGTGATTGTGCATTGAAATCACGAGTAACTCCATAAATAGCACCCTCGGCTGTTGCAGTATAATCTTTATAGGTGAGTGGTGTAGAAGAGTATACAGACTGGATAGACTCTCTAATACCTGGGAATCTTTCCTCTACAAAATCTAATAATCGTTCTTCACGTATTCTTTTTAGCTCATTATAATCATCCGGTCGTTTTTCAATCTCAGTACCTTCCCATTTCTCAAACTCCGAATAATTCATAAGGCTCATCACTGTAGCTCCATCTGCAAACTCACCACCATTTTCAGGAGGCTGAGTAAGAAAAAGTAAGCTTTTTGGCCAATCAGACAAATTATATTTTTTACTAGTCCACACATCATTATTTCGATGATGGTATACATTATAATTCAAATACTTGAACTTATTTTTCTTGAAAACAATATACAGACTAAACACCGAAACCGTATTCTCAATACTTGACACCCTTCTGAAATAAACTTTTTTTGTAATATCAGCGGGAAGCATTTCAAAAGTAGGTTTTGGATGCACATTTGAGATAAAATGATCAGCAAAAAACACTTCTCCTTCATCCGTTTCGGCATGAGAAATTCTACTCCCCTTCATATTCAACTTCACAACCTTCTTTTTCTTTAGGACGATACCACCAAAGCTACGAATCGAATCAATTAAAAATTCCGCCAATTGACCACTTCCTCCAACAAAGCGATACGAGCTTTGTATGTATGAATTTGTAATCAATCCATGTACATACAAAGGCGTTTTATTTTCCTCACCAGTATATAAAAGATTGCTTCCTAAAAATACGTTTTGCAATCGTTTATTAGGAGTTAAAGAACTTATATAATCAGAAAGGGATGTTTTAGTGTACTTGCCAACTTCTTCTACTGCAGAAGTTGCACTCATATTAAAAAGAGGAAAAGCATCTCCCATTTTCTTCACATCCTTTGCATATCGACTAACAATTTCTCTTTCTTTTGGAAACGCAAGGCTAATTTTTTCTGTAAAATTATCAAAACCCATTGCATGAGCATATTGTTTATCATCATCACCAAAGCTTATCTTATCAAAGCAGTCTTGATCGAGGCGTTTTACATTCACCCTTGAATTCAAATCAAAATAATTGAAAAACCGATGCAATAATTGTCCCTGATCTAAAGCACCAACATAATGCGCTCCAGTATCAAAAACCACACCTTCTCGTTTAAAATTCTGAATAGCACCTCCAAACTGATCGCCTTGCTCCAACACACATACACTCAAGCCCTCTTTGGCTAAAATATATGCAGTTTTTAGTCCACCAAGGCCACTACCAATTATTACTATATCGTACTTATTCATTAAACTAATTCCTCAATATATATATCACGTTCGAAGTAAACTGAGTATTGTCAACCACCTCAAGATCAGCGCCTAGATTATTAGAGATCTCCATCATCTCTGTTCTACTCAAAAAGTCTAAATCACCATATTTTGCTTTATTAAATTTGATAAAGGTCGATAAAACTTCCGACATTTTAGTCACCTTATGCTTTTTTTCCATTTCGCGATCCCCATCCCGAATAATCAATAAGCCTTTTTCATTAAGCTTCTTGTAAGCATTGCAAACCACAGCATTTCGTTGATCAAAACTCAAATAATGCAAAGTATCGTTAATAATAATCACATCAGAAGGCTCTACTTGATATTGTGTTAAATCAGCATGTACAAACCGAGTTCTCTCAGAAGCTAATGAAATATTTTGCGCAATAACAATCTTATCTGCATCAAAATCAACTCCCACAAAAACACGTGAATCAGAAGTTTGCGCTAATGTATGCACCAAAAACCCATAGCCACAACCCAAGTCCGAAACCTTGGCATTTCGAGGCACTATCTCATCAAAATATTTATAGTTATCCTCCATTTTGGTTTTTATTTTCATATACCATTCAATAATAGGAGAACGAAATAAATAACTCATTGTTAAACGTCCTCGATAATATTCTGGTTTTTCAATATGTCGACACAACTTAATATTCTCTTCACTAAAATAATCATATATTCGCCTAGATTGTTTCATTAAAGTTGATCCATATTCTCCAGTTGACAAATCGATACGACCAAGAATCTTAGTAGTCATTTGCGAGCGACGCACAAAGAATTCATTAGTATTTAACACAAATCGTAATCCATGAAGTATTATAGGCAGAATATCAAGCTTTAGTTCCCGTGCCAGGTGAAAAGCTCCCCTTTGAAACTTCAATAACTCTGGCTTAGTATTGCGTGTCCCCTCCGGAAAAACAACTATGGAATAACCCATATCCACTTTCTTTTGAAGCCTCTCAATTAGCTCTTCATGAGGTAGCGATGTGGGTAAAAAATCGGCATATTGAAGCACTTGTCCATAAAGCCAACTATTCCATTGTTTTTCATTAGTAAGAATAAGTAATTTTGGATGTAGCAATAAAATTAGCATTACATCTACATGCGATTGATGATTTGCAATAATAATTGATGGCCTTGAAAAATCTTCTTTGCTGGGATTAATAATAAGCTTTTTACTAAAAATATTTGCGTAAATCATCCACCATGAGAAAGCTTGTAAAACACGATGAAAAATCTTCTTTTTAACTTTCGTTCCAAATGGGATTGCACGAAACACAAAAGAAACTATTGTCAAAAAAATGGAGCCAGAAACAAAGTAAGTCAAAGCCAATATAGAAAGAACAAAATCAATAAGGGTAACTGGCTTCATTCGTTTTTTGCCCTTATTATAAAGGATAAAATTCAAAGCCCAAGATTGCATTGTAAAAGTTACAATGAGGGTGGAACTAATACCAATAATTGCCATTATGGCGATAGACCTTAAAGCGGGATGATGCGCAAATATAAGCGCTCCAACTCCAATTATCGTAGTGAAAAAAGAAAGTGAAATAGAAGATCTATACTCGCGTATCACATCAATATTATGTGTGTACTTTTGTAACATACCCTTGGTAATAAATATTCCATAATCGATACCCAAGCCAAAAATAAACGAGAGCACGATAATATTAAAAATATTGAACTGAATACCCATAATTGACATTAAACCAACCGTCCAAATATATCCAAAAACAATAGGTATCAAAGTAATAAGTGCCAACTCGATGCGCCCGAAATAAAGCAATAAGATAAGGAATACCAAAAGCAAAGACAAATATACTAGCTTATTCATATTCTCACTAAGCTTATCAATTAGTTTAGTTACAAATACTTGACTATTGTAAACCCAAATATTGGGATTATCAATACGCTGATCAATAGCTTGTTTGGCAGCTTTCACATCATCAATCTTCAATACCGTAATAGCTGCTCTCATACTATCCGATTCAATAAGAAAGTCGTTCAATATTAACTTTGACATGAGCACTTTTTCGTCAACAGATATTCCTTTATATGATTTCTTCACTAATTGATTAAACTTGCTAAAAGCTGACTTTTTAAAACCTCGAGATTGTGCCTTACTCTCCAACAAACTATCGGCATACGAATAATTATCGTCCCAAAACTTATCCCATATAGCCAATGCCATATGCTGTTCCTTTTCCGACTTAATCAACTTATTCACTGTTGAATATTGATTAATCACACCCACATTTACCAATGAATCTAAAACTAAGTTTAAGTAATGATTTTGCTCTAAAACTTGATTCTGATTTTTGGCCACTGAAATAATAAACAAATCTTTATTAGCCTTTCCAAAAACCCGATTGATACGCTGTTCGGCCAAATCTGTTTTCGTAGATATGTAATTACTTTTGAGCATATCAGAGTCAAAAGGAATATCACCCCCAACATAAAATAATACGGCAGATATGGCAACTACAATCAACATTAGCTTCCCATTTTTATAGGCTTCGTAGCTACTTATCTTATCTAGAATTGTGCTGGTTTCAACTCTTTTTGCATTGGATTTTTTAATTAAAATTGGAAAAAGAGTGAGTGATAAGATAGCAGAGAAAAATATACTTAGTGAGGCAAAAAGTCCAAGGTCGCTAAGCACTTCAGAGTGCAATAATCTGAGAGCAAGAAAAGCTACCACCGTGGTAGACATACTTAATAATATGGGGACAGAAACCTGGGAAAACATTTTTGAAATAGAGTGATGCTCACGATAATGTGAGTATAAATGAAGAGAAAAATCAATTGACATACCCAGAAGAACTGCGCCGATACCAAGTGAAATAATTGATATCTCATCATTAAACAAACTCAAAACACCTAAAGCCAAAATACCTCCTAATAATGTAGGCACAAAAATCACAATTACGGCACGCCTTCTTCGAAAAAAGTATGCAATTAATGACACCAGTAATATCAGCGTAATCGTTAAGGTAAGAGCTACATCACGTTTGATAATATGTTCATTTTCTAAAGCCACTAAAGCACCCCCAAACACTTCAAGCCGAACCTCTGGGTAAGTTAATGCCAATTGCTCTTGTAGACGCTCAATATTACTGAATACAAACGAATTATCCTCTGAACTATTTGCTTTATTAAGGTTGGCAAATAAAAATAGGTCCGACTTCTCATGGTTCATAATATGACCTTGATAAAGCACCACTTTATCACTTAGGTTAAAGGATTGGAATTTCTGCAAGGCCATAAACTGTATTCCGAAAGGGTCTTCAAGAAAGTATTTTGACGACACAAAACCAATGGGTGAAAGCATACTTTTATATCCAGCATCCACAATTTGGTCGATACTATCAATCTGTATTTTTTCTGCAATACGCTCATAATCCTTTGCCTCCAAAAAATAAGGTAAATTAGAATGTACAAGCTCCATCATATCGAGCATCTGGCTATCATCAACACGCAACTGAAGACTTCGGAAATAGGGTTTTAGAGAATCGCTCTCCAGAAAGTCGGACATATGCTCTGCATAATCAACCAGCTTAGCAGGGTCAATACTGTCATTGGCAAGATGAATATCAAAAATGACCTTATTCATTAAGGTCGATTCTTTAAGTATATATTTTAGCTGCCTAACATTCTTTGAATCAGGTAAAATTCGGCTAATATCTTCTGAGAAATTGAGTCTAGAAATGGATAAAACCGACAAGAGTATTATCAACAGCAATAGCGCCGACGAAAACCATCGAAACTTAATAAAGAATGAATGAAAAAGGTACAATACTCGCCCCATCTATGCTAACTTTCTTTTCACGATAAATACTAAATGCGTAATCAACCATATGCTTACACCTGCAATGGCGGCAAAGATAAAACTACCCACGAAATAAAACAATAGCCCTTGCCACATAACTTCAATGGAGTCAATCAGGCCATTATTCATTAATTGCTTGGTAACTTTATGAATATTTTCAAGTGTATCAAAATTATGGTTCCATAAAAAGAAGCCTGTTTGATAACCAAAATATATTAAAAATGGCACTACTGGCGGAATACTAATATTGGAAGCCAAAAGCACTAATGCTTTATTGAGATTCATCTTATGTGCCAAAAAAGTGGCTACAATCATTTGAAATCCCCAAATGGGAACGATACCCATAAAAATGCCAAACCCCATTGCATTAGCAACTTTTGCAGGACTTTCATTATTATCGGTAAAAAGTTTTTTTAGTACATCGATAATGTTATTATCTCTAAAATACCGAAATAGGTTTCGTGGATGAATGTATAAGGCGGCTATGGTAAACAACACGGTATTCAATATACTTATTCGGGTAAAATCTACACTGGGTTTGAAATGTGAAATGCGATCTTTACCCTCAGCGTAATAAACTTGGGCAGGAATAGTTTTTACGGTTATTCCTCTCCACTGACTACGAATTAACACCTCCACCTCAAACTCAAAACGAGATGTATAGAAATGAATATTTTCCATCAGCTTAACTGGATATAGGCGATATCCAGACTGTGTATCTTCAAGCTTTTCACCTGTTTCGGCCCAATACCAAAAGTTAGAAAAACGATAACCAAATGAGCTTTTGCCTGGTATATTTTCCGACTCCATATCACGAGCGCCCACAATTATAGCATCTCCATTACTAGCAACATCCTCAATAAAATGTGGAATATCTGTTGCAAAATGTTGCCCATCAGAATCAAGAGTAACTACATATTCAAAATCATTCTTTAGGGCATAATCAAATCCCTTTTTTATACTGAAACCCTTGCCTTTATTTTCTTGATTTGTAAGTACGACAATACGATTTCCGAAGGACTGTAAAATACCTGAAGTACCATCCGTTGCGCCATCATTTACTACAACAACATTTTGCGTTTGAGCAAGCACATCTTCAATAAGCTTGCGCAAAGTAGTCTCATTATTATAGGTGGGCACTACAATAAGCGTTTGGGCCAATATATCTTGATATTCCTTACTCATTATTTTTTATAAATACACCACTAAATTTTAGAAAAACTTTACTGCTATTCTTAATAACTGCCTTTATTTTAACCGATTGATCATCTTGAATAATATAGTCGAGCTCCGTAGAAAAAGAACGATTCTCATCAGGTAAAATCATAGCCAAATACTTTGCATTCTTAATGCTCTGAACCTTATAACTTGATTTCATGAAACATGACAATACTTCTTTAATAATCTCCAACTGAATCACACCAGGCAATACAGAGCGTTGAGGAAAGTGCCCATCAAATATAGGGTGATTTTCGTCAATACTTAGGTGAGCAATAATTTTAGAACCCTGCTCGTAAAACTGTTCTATCTTATATATCTTACTCATTTCACCAATCTTAACTGCAGCTTTAATGCTTTATTAACATGCTTTATATCAATACTTTTAGGTAAGCCATTAGAATAGTCACCCAATATGATTTTAATTTTTTTGAAAACCGAACCCGTAAATTCTATTTGTGATATTTTAGTACTTTTCTCATCAAAGAAATAATAATAGCGCCCCTTGTCCAAACGATACTTCTCCAAATAAACTGCTTTATTTTCATGAAAATAATACTTCCGCTCAACTGGCCCTTGTACAGTTTGAAAAAGCAATTTAATATCTTGCTCCAACACCCCGATCAATGATTCCCTATTTAGCTCATCTAGTATATACTTTACACTAAACTCCCCATTATCGAGAAGTTCAAAATCAAAAAACTTTAAGCCAAACTCTGACATAAAAACCACTCGTGTGGCATGAGTCTCATTCATACGTTTAAAAAACATCAAGCCAGAGTATTCCTTATTCAAAAACTGAATATTAGTTTTATAAAGAGCCTTTTCGAAACTATCTGAAAATACAACGGGCTTTACATTAACAGCCTCAACTTGCTTAAATGCTGCATGGTAGTGAAAGCATGATTGCAGCGAAATGCTAAGAATAATAAGTATTGTAGCTAGCTTTTTCAAAACGGTCAATTAATTTTTGAAACCAAATTCAGAATCAGCAATAGACTCATTCTTAGTTCGATTTTCAAAGCTGATTAGGGTAAAATCGCCCGAAGCCTCAAGCATACGTATCCTGGAAACCATTAAATCTGATTTCTCGAAAAAAATATGAA
Organism: Bacteroidales bacterium; assembly: GCA_023146135.1. Classification (GTDB taxonomy): domain Bacteria; phylum Bacteroidota; class Bacteroidia; order Bacteroidales; family UBA1556; genus UBA6267. The sequence continues at coordinate 12,871 of JAGLCR010000042.1, read as the reverse complement.
TCTCTGAAATAAAACGTTTGAAATCTTTTTGTCGAGGATTCAAAACTGCTTTATACTGCTTATTACTTTCAAACAACTGTACATCAAATGATTTACTCGTAAGAATAGAGCCATTAACCATACTTACAATCATATTATTAATCTCAGCAAACATTTTGTTGGAATTAATATCAAACTCCGAAGTCCTTCCATCATTATTGATTTTGAACTTACCATCAATCAATGCAATTTCGTAATTGATGGGAGTATAATACGACCATTTCAAAGTGTTTGGTCTACGAAAAATAAATTTCCCCTTACTAATAATAACCTCCTCTAGCACCGAGATATGTTTTTCTTGGGTAAAATCACTACGGATAGTTTTAAGGCTTAGCGCAAAAGAGTCTAGCTTTTGTATCAGTATACTACTCTGGTTTACTGCTTTAAAACTATCAGATTGCGGTAGTAATGAAAAAGATAAGAAAACAGGAAATAATAATACAATCAATAACTTACTCTTAGCGAATAAATTCTGATAATAAAACAAAGCGATATCCTTTTTGTTTTGCATACTCTATAAATTTGTCAACTGCACGGAGGCTACTTTCCAACTCATGCATAAGAACAATATCTCCATTTTTGATATTACTCTTTAATTTTTTTAATAATCTATCTTCAGTTTTTACGGTATCATAAGTTCTCAAAGACCAACCTATCATCGTCATTCCCATACCCTTAGAAACTTTAGCAATAATAGGATTTGTCACCCCAAAAGGAGGACGAAAATACGTATTTTTTTTATGTGTAATATCCTCCAAAAGATTATTTGTATTGACAATTTCATCACGTACATTCTTGGCTGAATATAATGGAAAAAAGCCTTTATGCTCATATGAATGATTTGCCAATAAATGACCTCGATTATGCAATTCTATAGCCAACTTTTTGTTTTGCTCAATATTTTTTCCAATAAGGAAGAAATTGCCTTTTACCTGATGCTTATCTAATAAATCCATAAGCTTCATACCAAGCTCAGTATTCGGGCCATCATCAAAGCTTAGCGCAATGATTTTCTGATTATTATATTTTTTTGGAAGTCGATTAACGATAGAACCATAAAAGCTTAAACCCATGAAATAGGAACCCAAAGCCAGTAGTATAGTGTATATAAAAAGCGTCAATAATATAGGTTTAAAGCATAACAAACCTATATAATAAGCATAGATTTCCGCACTAAAGACCACTGCAAAAAGCAGCATTAAAACGCTATGTTTAGTCCACGCCATAAGGGGTTTAATTATTAGGTTCCTATTCTATATAAGCACACTTAAGCTATTCAAAAATATTTGAAATAAGTATCAGTGATTGACTTCCATTCTTATAACTATTATAAACCAAAACATTATTAATATCAAAAACATCCCATTCTAAAAAATCTGGAACCCTTTGTTTTTCAATAATATTTACGGCCAAAGTAGAAGCAAAAGCTGTTATTGACGGGTAATCACCAATCATACTTTTGTAATCGATGAAAGGTTTACTTGCTATGAGATTTTTATTGGATAAAACTAAACTAATATCCTTTGCATCAATCTCCATTTCATGGCAAAACGCATTAACAAAATCCGAAGTATCCATTGCTTTATTATCAACCGAAACACCTTTTATTACGGCCTTACAATTGGGCTGTTGTTTTTTCGAAAGGCTCAAAAAAGCAGCCCCTTCTCCTATTTCTTCATCCATAAAGTTAGCCGAAATAGATTCTAGTATTTCTGTCTTTTCGTCGGCTCCCCCCACAAGAATATCAGAATAACTACCCTCCTCTAAACTTATACTTGCATCAATCAATGCATTTTCAAATGCATTTTCAGCATGTACAAAAGTAAAATTCTGACCTTTAGCTCCTAGCAGAATAGCCAAGCTACCAGCCAAGGTATTATGCGTTGAATTAATAAAAGCTGAGGGATTAGAAAACTCCTCATTATTGTCCAATAAGGTAGATAGAAATTTCTCGGTATCAACCAAACAACCATAAGCTGTACCCACATTAATTGCCTGAGGAACATCAATTTCCGCCTGTTTAAGAGCCGTAATTGCAGCAAAATTACTCATGCGCATAATACGACTCATGCGGCGCAATTTCATGGCAGGTATCAGCTCTTTATAAGTTGGCTGCTGCGTCTCAGACTGCAGTTCGTTAAAATCTTTCAATCTTGAAACAGCGCCAATTCCATTAATATATAGTTTGGTCTTCATGATTTAGATTTTATATTTCGAGAATAATAATGTGGTATTATTTCCACCAAAACCAAATGAATTGGAAAGAATGTAATTCAATGGTTTTACATCAAGCTGCAATTCCGTTATGGGCGTTAGTTCGGCTCCATCAATTGGATTCTCAAAATTTAAGTTAGCAGGAATAAAACCATGATTCAAACATAGAATCGAAATTACTGCTTCTACCCCACCTGCTGCAGCCAATGTATGCCCAGTAAAAGCTTTGGTAGAGCTAAACTTAATATCCTCACCTTTGAAAAGACGATTAATGGCCATGCTTTCCGAGCTGTCATTATTATCGGTCCCAGTTCCATGAGCATTGATATAATCCACTTCTGACACTTTTAGATTAGCCATAGCCAAAGACTTTGTCATAGCTTCAAAAGCACCATCGCCATTGGGTGAAGAGGCTGTTTGATGATAGGCCTCATTGACATTTGAATAAGCTTCAAGATTAGCTAGAATTTTTACTCCTCGCTTAATGGCCGCTTCTTCGGACTCTAAAACCACATAGGCTGCAGCCTCTCCCAAGTTCAAACCTTTACGGTTATTATCAAAAGGTTTGCAATGCGTGTCAGACAATATCATCAAGCTTTTAAAACCATTGAGCGTAAATTTAGATAATGCATCTGCTCCACCAACAATCACTCGATCCACTTGTTTTGATTTTATCAAGCGAGCACCAATAATCATAGCATTCGATGCCGATGAGCATGCAGTACTCACTGTGGAAACATATGCATCAATACCAAAATAATTAGCCAGTTGATTTGTATGCTGACCGCTAGGATGCAGCTTTGCAAAATCAATATTTTTATTTTCCTTGAAATCGTAATAAAACTCTTCGGTATTATCCATTCCACCCACTGTGGTAGATGAAATAATTCCAGTTTGAGCTAACAAAGCATAATCAAGTTGAGCTATGGAAATAGCCTCTTTAACAGCAACAGCTGCCAAAAGACTTGTGCGAGACTGCATGCCTGAAATACCCGACATATGCTGCAAGGCTTCATTGGATAATTTCACCTCGCCAGCTAAGTATTTACCTGCCAAAGCAGTCCTCAAAATCGAAATAGGCTTAATGCCATGCCTATTTTCCATGAGAGACGACAGAAAGTCTTCTGTAGAGTTTCCTATGGCTGAAATAGCACCAATACCTGTTATTACAATTTTACTCATTAAATATTTCTATAAATTAAGCCTTCTTCAACTGAATATACTCCGCCATAGAATTTACGCTTTGCAAAATAGTTTTACCTTCAGCTGCATCATCCATCTTGATACCATACTCACGCTCTAATAATACTATTAGCTCCAAAGCATCAATAGAATCCAAACCAAGTCCATCACCAAAAAGCGCATCCGAATTACTAATATCTTCTACTTCAACATCTTCTAAATTTAAGGCTTCAATAATCTGCGCTTTAAGTTTATTCTTTAATTCTTCCATTATTTATATATTTTTGAAATATTATCTACTGTATGTGCATTTTCTTGTTTGTTTGTGCCTTTTGCAAAATACAAAAATGCATCATAGTTTTCACTATTAGCATTAAACCAGCCACCAACACAAGCTTCTATTTTATTGTTTTCAAATAAGGAGTTAATATAATCTACGCCAAAAGTCATATTATACTTTTGAAATACAAATAATGCATTCTCCCCCTTGAATTTATTGCGAATCGAGATCTCCCCTAATACAATATTTGGCAAAGTATACACAAATAATGCAGGACTGGGAAAGTGCTTTTGCTCATCTAGTATCGAATCGTAAAAATTACTATCTACATCTATTGTTGAGTCCGAATTTTGAAGTATTACTCCAATTTTATCTTGTTTAAAATCGTTTATAATAGACTTAACATTATTATTTTGTAACAGCATTTCGCTAGCGATAAAACCCAACTTACTTAGCTCATCCATTTTATAGAATTTGGGATATTTTAAACCTAAATCCTTATAAATAGCTTTTAAAAATGACATAGCTGAAAAGTCAAGGTTTAATGCCTCACCATTTATCCATGCCTTATGGTCTTTTATCCTAATATATGAAACTACCTCCACTCCCATAGCTAATATTTTTTTAGAATAATAGATGAGTTAGCTCCACCAAAGCCTGCTGCTGTTTTCAACACGATATTTACTTCTTTTGTAATATTCTTACTAATTACATTAATTTGTTCTCCATTGTTTTTTTCATCAAAACCCAATGACTTAATCAACAGCTTATTTTCCATGGACTTGATAGATGCTACAATCTCGATAATACCTGAAGCCCCCAATGTGTGCCCCCAATATCCTTTGAAGCTATTCACTGGCGTTTGCTGCAATCCATGTCTATTTAAGGCAATGGACTCCATCTCATCATTATACATAGTTGCCGTGCCATGAGCTGAAACATAATCAATATCCGAAGCTGTTATTCTAGCCTCTTTCATTGAGCTTTCAATGGCCAAATACAAGCCTTCGGCCGTGCGCGAAGGACCCGAAATATGATTAGCATCATTGGCATTTGCACCTCCAATAATCGCGATATCTGAATGCTCTTCTGTACTTAAAACCAAGCAACCAGCAGCTTCTCCTAATGATAATCCATCACGATTATCATCAAAAGGTTTGCAAGGCTTAGGGCTTAAAGCCATAAACGACATAAAACCCGCAATAACAAAATCTGAAACCACATCGGCCCCAATAACTACTGCATGATCAAAAGCACCTGTTTGCAACAATTGTGCTGCTGTATTTACGGCCATAACACCCGAAACACAGGCATTGGAAACCACAACAGCTTCATTATTATTTGAAAAATAATCGCATACTCTTTTTGCAGAATACCAAAGTTTATAATTGTCAGACTGACGTCCTTCTTTTGTTTTCAAATTATCGATATTTCCCTTTGTAGTGGAAATTACAAAAATCGTACGGTCGCTACTTGCATCAATATTTACTTTTGATAAGGCATCAACAGCCGACCATATCATGATTTGCTCAAAGAAGGTGTATGATTGAAAGTTCCTTATTGATGATTCTGATTTTTTAATAAAAGCCTCTTTATCAATTAATGAAAGAGGCAATTCTTTATAAATATTTCCTGTATAATTCATTTTTACACCAGTGCTATTATCCACAAGTGCATTAAAGTTCTCTTCTGAAGTTATTCCCAATGAGCTCACTATATTATCGCTCTGTATATAAACTTTACGCATCTACAATAATCCTTTATTACGCTTCCAATCTACAACGCAAGTTGGTGTATTAAGTATAAGGTTTTCTTGATAATCGGTAAAAACCTGAACGGTACGCCCTTTTAGAACTAACATCATATCTGACTTGCGATAAATCTCATAATCGTAAACTAGCTTTGCAGCAGGTGTATTAATATAGCGGGTAATAATAATAGCGGTATCACCAAATTTAAGTGTACGCTTATGACTAAGTTTTGCTTCAACAATTGGTGTGAACAGCTTGTTTTTATAAATATCAAGATAACTTAATCCATGTTCAGCACCCCAAGCTTCACGGCCATCCTCCATATATTTAATATAGTTACCATGCCACACAATTCCCATAGCATCGGTATCACTAAACCGAATATTCAATTCCGTCTCACAGATAAGGCCCGTGGCTTCTTCGCCAATTTTACTCATCGAGTTTCTTAATTATTAATGTTGAATTTGTTCCTCCAAAGCCAAATGAATTACTTAGGAAAGTATTAATCACCTTTTTGGTCGTCTTATTAATAATATTCAGTCGAGCCGATTGTTCGTCAGGCTCATCAAAGTTAATGTTTGGAGCAATAAATGAGTTCTGAGCCATTAACAAAGAATAAATAACCTCGCTTGCACCACCCATCCACATCTCATGACCCGACATAGATTTTGTAGAACTCACAGGAGTTTTTAACTTTTCAAAAAAATGTGCTAAAGCCTCTGCTTCATTATTGTCGCCAACAGGAGTAGAAGTAGCATGAGCATTAATATAATCGATATCTTCTGGTTTCAAACCCGAATCCTTAAATGCTTTATTAATCGAACGTACAAGCCCATTCACATTGGGTACCGAAATATGATCACCATTGGAGGAAAAACCATAACCTTTAACTTCAGCAAGAATAGGCGCTCCACGTTTTATCGCTGATTCGTAGCTTTCCAATATCAATGAAGCACCACCACCCGAAGGTACTAAACCATCACGATTCTTATCAAAAGGTTTGGAGGCTTTTTTTGGCTCATCAATCTTTTTTGAAAATGCTCCAATACCATCAAAACTACCCATTGAAAAGGCATTGATTTCCTGAGCACCACCACAAATAATCATATCTTGTAAGCCTTGCTTAATCATGATATAACCAATTCCAATGGCATGTGAACCACTGGCACAAGCACCACTAAGAGTAAAGTTAATTCCTTTTAGTTTTAATATAACAGACAAGTTCATACTCACTGTAGAGTTCATGGACTGAAAAATTGAACCTGAACCCACAAGCCTGGTGTCTTTTTTTTCTCTAATCTTATCAGCAGCTTCAATCACGGGTATTGCTGAACTATCATTACCATATAGTATGCCCACCTCATTATCTTCAAGATATTGGGTGTCAACCTTTGCATTTTCCAATGCCTCCATAGTTGCCACATAAGCATATTCACCTTGCACAGGCAAACCCACTCGTTGGCGTCTTGTAAGAACACCTTTTAATTTCGGTCTTTCCAAAATACCTGTTAATGGTGAAATAAATCCTAAATCTATTCGCTCCTGGTCAATTCCTATACCCGATTTGCCTTCAAAAAGTGAATCCTTCACTTCTTTCAGGTTTTTTCCAAGGGTGGAATAAACTCCCATACCAGTTATTACTACTCTATTATTCATATATTTAAAACTAACTATATAATCCTCCGTTTATATTTATCACCTCACCTGTAATATACGAGGCTTTGTCAGACGCCAAAAAACCAACTAATTCTGCTACCTCTTCAGGTTGACCAAAACGATTTACTGGCACCATTTTCTTTAATTCTTTTTCAGGAAGCCCTTCCGTCATATCACTCACAATAAATCCTGGAGCTACAGCATTAACTGTGATTTTTTTCTTCCCTATTTCCTGTGCCAATGCTTTTGTAGCTGCAATTATACCACCTTTGGATGCGGAGTAATTTGTTTGGCCAGCAGTACCTTTTAATCCTGAAATAGAAACTATATTAATAATTCGACCATATTTTGAAATCACCATATCTTTCAGTAATTGAGCTGTTACATTGAAAAATCCATTAAGGTTGGTATCAATTACTTTAGTCCAATTCTCTCTTTCCATAAATACCATAAGGCCATCACTTGTAACACCCGCATTATTTACCAAAACCTGAATTACAGAGTCTGAATTATTATCCTTCCAGTTTTCCAATGCAGTAGTAACCTCATTAATATCAGCCACGTCAAACTGAAGCAGTTCAGATGAACCACCTAAGGAAGCTATTTCCTTTTGTACATCCTCGGCTTTTTCTTTATTCGAATGGAAATTCAGAATAACATGGAAATTCATCCTTGCCAATTTTAGGGCAATGGCTTTACCTATTCCTCTTGATGCTCCAGTAACCAACGCTATCATAGCTATTATTTTAATATTTTCGGTGATTCATTTTTAATAAAGTCACGTACTAAATCAAGTTCTTTATACATAATTTTATCCTCAGTAAACTTAGGAACTAAGGCTCTAATATCATTATATAATTTAGCAGAATCTACGGAAAGCTTATCCGAAAAATTTAAATAATCAACCGCCTGTACCAAAGAAAGTATTTCGATGGCAAGTACTTGAAAAGTATTATCAATAACTCTCCTTGTCAACAAGGCTGAGTTTGTACCCATACTTACAATATCCTGATTATCATTATTATTTGGAATACTATGTATATACATTGGGTTGGACAAAGTTTGGTTTTCGGCTACCGTAGAAGTAGCAGTAAACTGTGCCCCTTGCATCCCAAGATTAACTCCTAAAACTCCCAGATTAACAAATGGAGGAAGGATATTATTCAGTTTATTATTCATTAGGAAATTCAATTGACGCTCAGCCAACATCGACAGTTTTGTAACAGCAATCTTTAACTTATCCATTTCCAATGACACATAATCGCCATGAAAATTTCCTCCATGATAAACTTTCTGACTTTCAATATCAATTACTGGATTATCACTCACCGAATTTACTTCATTCTCTATAACCTCTTGAGCATTTTTAAGAGTATCCCATATTGGACCTAATATTTGAGGCAAACAGCGTAGAGAATAATACTCTTGAAATTTCTCATCAAAAACTTTAACTTCATCTTGGTCAACGGCATGAAACTCACGAGTTTTTACTAATTTACTCGTGGATGTAATTTCGCGTATTGCAGCTGCGATTTTTTGTTGTCCGCCATGTTTTTTCACATTATTAAGCTCGGCAGAATAATGATCATCAAAGGATTGCACTATTTCGTTAATCATTGCCGAAACTAATAGTGACCAATTAATGAGCTTTCGAGACTCCAAAATATTTACAACAGAAATACCTGACATAATGGATGTTCCATTTATCATAGCCAAACCTTCGCGCAACTTAATTTTAAGTGGAGCAATACCAAGCTCATTAAATACAATTTCAGTATTTTGACGTTTGTCTTGGTAAAAAACTTCTCCCTCGCCAATAATTGACAAAGCTAAATGTGCCAACTGCACTAAATCGCCGCTAGCTCCCACACCACCATGTTCAGGAATAACCGGTACTATATTATGATTTATCATTTCTTTCAAAATTAAAATCACATCAGGGTGTACACCCGAGTAGCCTAACGAAAAATTACGTAATCGCGCTAACATCCCTGCTCTAACACAGGGTATTGGAATTGCTTTTCCAGCACCCGCTGAATGACTACGAATAAGATTATACTGCAAGTTAATACGATCTTTACGATCGACACGATGCTGTGCCATAGGGCCAAAACCCGTATTTACTCCGTAGATAATTTTCTTTTCTGTAAACTCTTCAAGTAGATTAAATGCTTTTTGCACCCGCTCCCTCACGTCCATACATAGCTCAACCTTAGCACCTTTATGCAATAATCTATCGAAATCATCAATCGATAAATCCACTGAATTAATACGCAGTTTATTACTATTTTCCGTCTTACTTCCCAACATTGGTATCCTTTAATATATAACATGCAAAGATACTCAAAAAAATGAATAGCAAAGGAGTAATATTACCCTTTTCGAGCTCCAATCACTCCCTATAATTTGCTATAAATTAACAACATCAAAAGTTCTAGGAGGTATAATCATATTACAATTCATAGGATTTTGACAGAAACACATTTGGGGGGATAGTAAATACTCCACTTTTACTCCTTTTCAATCCAAACATTATCCTCCACAAAAGCATCAGGTGTCAACTTAGTATCCAGCGATAGTTTTACGAAAGTATAGTCCTTATCAATAAAGCTTACTTCAAAGGTTTTTCTACCATTTTTCCATACAGATGCGGGGATGTCCATCTTTTCAATTCTTCCATTTTTAAAAGTAATTGTAAGGTGAATTGGAACGGGAAAGCCTCCTTTATTGACAATGGCAAACCTCTTATTATTTGTCACTTCCAAAGCCAAATCAGCATAGCCTAACTCAAAAAACCAAGGATCCCAAAACCATGCTAAATCTTCACCAGCCACCTCATTAAATGTATTAAAGAAATCATAAGGTGTAGGGTGCTTATGCTCCCAACGACGGCTAAACTCTTGCAAGGACATATCGAAAGTGTCAACCCCCAAATATTCACACAAAGTATAAAAAGCAACTGACGAGCGACTATACGCTTGATAACGATAAGAAAAACCCGTATTGGTTGATGGAATCATCAAAGGGATTTCGCGAATAGAACCCGCATGGCGATTATAGGATCGAATAATATCTTCAAATACTGTATAAGCACTATCATCAGTATATTTAGCAACCACTTTTCGTGGAAAAAACGTAATTAAACCCTCGTCCATCCAGGCATATAATTGTTCATTTAGTCCTGTGTTAAACGGATAATATGAATGCCCAATTTCGTGCGAAGTAACAAATAGTGTCCCTGTATAAGAACGGCTATCACCATCATTAACCATCCCAGGAAATTCCATACCGCCTGCTCCATTAAAAATAGTTATTTGAGGATAAGGAAAGGGTATTTTTGGACTTTCATTGGTAAAAAAACGAATGCTTTTTTGTGCCACATTGGCTACTGTATGGAAGTCGCTTGAGCTTGACTTATAAACTGCATTCACCATCACCCTTTTATTGCCAGACTGAATACTTGTAGCATCCCAAATATAGGATTTACTCATGGCAAAGGCAAAATCGGGCACCGACTCTATCTTAAACTTCCATAGAAGAGAATCTCCTTCAAGAAGCACTTTATTATTTTCAATATCTTTAACTGTAGTAATATGAACCACATCTTGGCTTTGTGCAGCCTTATTTAAGCGACTAATAATTTTCTTTTGAAAAACCTCATTAGCATTTTGCAATACTCCTGTTGACCAAACAGAAAAACCCTTTGGCGCCATAATCTCCACCTCATAATCACCAAACTCATTATAATACTCACAATTGCCAGTATGCGGCTGTCGAGCCCAACCCCAAAGATCATCATAAACTGCAAGTTTTGGAAACCAATAGGCAACCATAAAATTAGTTTTATTATAGGTCCCCATGCGCACCGTTCGCGTACCAGGCAAAATTACCTCCCAAGCGATTTCAATTTTATGCTTACTCATGGGTGCAAAGTGCTTATTTAGTCGAACAACCATTTTTGAAGAATTACGATAAATGCTAGCAACATCATAATCCTCCCCATCTACGCGGAGTTCTTTAATTATCACCCCATCATGCAAATCAACTTTACCCAAATCCCAATCTCGGGAACTTCCTTTTTTGAACAAATCTTGTATTAAATCAAAATATAGTTGTTTTAATGTGTCTGGACTATTATTTGAATAAGTGATTTCTTCAAAGCCATCAACGGTTCGAGTTTCCACATTAAAACTTGCTTTTATTTTATAGTCAACCCTATTTTGCCAATAGGCACTACCAGGCATCCCACTCAAAGATCTTGTATTCGTTTTCAAAGCATTTTTAAATGCTTTATTAATAAAAAGGTCAGAAGAACGCTGTGCAACAATATTCGTAGTTGCTACCATAAATACTACTATAATAGTGCGAAGAAAAAAATTATTCATAAGGCTTAATTTTTATGATTATGCAACAAAATTACAAAATTAAACAGATAGTCTTTGCCTACTTGTATTAAAAAATAACAAAATCCGATACAATAAAACATAGGGAACAATAAACTATTACTACCACTTTAACAAATTCCTTATCTTCGCGATGAACTTTTCAAATAAACTAATCTAACAAACTACTATGAAAAAAATTATTACTTTGATTATGAGTCTACTGATGATTTCAGTGGTTTATGCTGACGGTATAAAGCCACTATCATTATTACCTGATGGGTATAAGCCATTATCGCCTCTTAGTACAACTTACGCTCCAGACCCAAATTCTGGTGATGTTCGCAATGCATTCAACTTCTATGCTGGACTAGGAAGTGTACACAGTTCAAACTACGGGATGTCTATTGGAGCTGATTTTGAATTCCAAGCAATTGACCCTAACTTAACTATTGGACCTCAATTTGGCTTGGGCGTTCATTCATACTATAATGGAGGATATTGGCATAACAATAGTTATTATGGTGGCAATGTTCACCAGCTAAGTTTTTCAGGAGGGGTAATTGTGCGCTATTATGCAGATTGGTTAATTCCAAATATTCCAGATGAATTTGATGTTTTCATTATGTCTAATGCAGGCTTTGGATTAATAACATATTCTAATGATAATGATTACTATGATAATGACACGTACTTTGATTGGGGAATCTATGTAGGCGGCCGTTGGAACTTCAAAGAAAGCATGAGTTTATATGCCCACCTTGGCTCTGGATCAACAAATATATCAGTAGGATTATCATTAAAGATGTAATTTTTACCGAAAATAAAACACTAAAGCATCGCTCAAAAATGAGCGGTGCTTTTTTTGCTTTAAATTAGGAAGTAAACCCAATATAGATTTTATTGAAACTTTCTGAATATAGAACGTAAACGGTGAACATAATAATTGATTTAAAACGAGAAAAGCCACCAGTCAATTGACTGGTAGCTTTTCTTGTAGCGAGAGCTAACCAAAATGCGAGCCTATTGATATACGAAATCGAGCGTTTTTGTGAGTTGGTGTTCTAGGTGTAGTAGCATGCTTGGAAAAGGTCCGTTATAACAGACCAAAGTCTCGGAAAAACCCTGTTTTCAGAAGGCCAAAGTAATATTTGGAATTATCTAGCCAATAAATTATAATATTCGTTATCTTTGATTTTTATAGAAAGACATCTGTTTTTCGAATGCAAATAGGTCCGTTATTAAGAGACCATGCCCTCGGAAAAGCCATTTAATGTAATTAGCATATAAATAGAGTATTACAGATTATTTTTTGTTTTTAATATGTTATTAAATGAATATGTTTCATAATCATGAGGTCGGCAGTT
>JAGLCR010000041.1 GCA_023146135.1 Bacteroidales bacterium | reverse complement strand
TCTTTCAAAAACTCTTCAGCCAACCAATCGATCAAAACTTGATCAAAGTCGTCACCACCTAAGTGAGTATCACCATTTGTAGATTTCACTTCGAATACTCCATCACCTAATTCAAGGATAGAAATATCGAAAGTTCCTCCACCAAGGTCAAATACTGCGATGGTTTCGTCTTTACCTTTTTTGTCTAATCCATAAGCCAAAGCAGCAGCTGTAGGCTCATTGATAATACGTTTTACTTCCAAACCAGCAATCTGACCTGCCTCTTTGGTTGCTTGACGCTGTGAGTCGCTAAAATAAGCTGGCACAGTAATTACTGCCTCTGTTACTTCAGTTCCTAAATAATCCTCAGCAGTTTTCTTCATTTTCTGAAGAACCATTGCCGAAATTTCTTGAGGTGTATATTGACGGTCATCAATTTTTACCTTTGGATTACCATTTACATCAACTACTTCGTAAGGCATACGACTTACTTCTTTTGTTACACGCTTAAATGACTCGCCCATAAAACGCTTGATAGAAGCAATCGTTTTCTTCGGGTTAGTTATAGCCTGACGTTTTGCAGGATCTCCAACCTTACGCTCGCCATTCTCAACGAATGCCACGATAGATGGAGTTGTTCTTTTTCCTTCGCTATTAGGGATTACAACAGGCTCGTTACCTTCCATTACAGATACGCAAGAGTTGGTTGTTCCCAAGTCAATTCCAATTATTTTTCCCATTTCTTAAAAAATTTATATTGTTTATATTTTAGTTTTCTATTTCGGTGCTTCCAAAGAGGCACGCCGCTCCATAGTCAATGTTTGTGCCAATGGAAAAACAACAGCTTAGGAAGTAATTTTACTGACATCATTAACAATTAATTATTTTGATACTGACATTTCCTTTACTTTTCTGTCAGAAAGGCAGTTTTTAAGAAGGAGTTGGGAATTACGAATTAGGAGCTAGCTCAGGATAGTTATCGGGATAGTAAATGTAATAATTCTTAAAAATCGAAGGCATATCCAATATAGAAGCCCAAGGAGTTTGAGGTATATGTCATTGTGTTATCTGGTCGGTTTTGCAATGCGATATGATTTTTCTCATCAAATATACCAGGAAAGCCATAATTAGCTAATTGTTCAATATTTTTGCTTCTTCCAAAACTATACTCCGCACCTAAAATTACAGTATTTGCCTTAAATCGAAACTGAGCACCTAAGGATATGTGAAAGAGCGATGGGCTCATTGTTACATAATCATTAATATCCTCCCATTCCCCTTCGTTACTTGGGTCATAAGCAGAAAAATTTGTTTTCATACCCGATAGAATTGATAATGATGGATATAATTCGTGACGGTAACCGATTGCTAAATTAACAAGCTGTTTCGCACCGTATTTATAACTAAGATAGTCTGTTCCTGGCTGAAAGTCTTCTTGCCCCCATGAAGATATTTTAGTATTATCTAGTATTTTATAGGTGTCAATTGGAGCAAAATATTCTGCTGTAAAAAACAACTTTGATTTATTATTTCGTGAGTGCAATGTCATTCCCACGGATACTGACAAAGGTTCCTTAACATTTGCTACTATATAATTATTATACTCACTTTTCAAGAAATCATCTTTCACTTGCCCTTCGTAAACAACATTACTATAACGAATAATACGTTTGCTATACCCATCGCCCCATAGTCGCATTGATGGCAAAGTAACATTAAGCCCAAGGCTAATCAAATTATCTTCAAACAAAACACCCATTTTAGGAATAAGGCTAATAACGTAAAAATAGTTTTTCTCCACACTAGACCAACTAGCATTTTTATTGACAGAACCATTCAAAGGATCTACATCAATTAAGGACGACTCATAATATCGTAAGCTCTTTGCACTACCAAACAGTGTAGCTCCAAATGAAAACTTGGGACTCAGTATATATGACATTCCAACCCCTGCCCAATAATCACTATAACGGCGACTCATATCATAACTGGCTGTATATTCAATATCTTGGTTCCCAACTTCTGTTTTCAACATCACCGTTTTATAATCATATAACTCTGTTAATTGCTCATCGCGACTAAATACAGCTATTTGATAGCTCAAACGTTGATTGTCTTGAATTTTAAACTGGTAAGAAAGAAATCGAGGCTTTACCCCCCACTCTAAATAATCAAGGTTTTGGTCATAACCTAGCGCGTTTTTATAATCATGCATATCGAAGTTTAATAAACTTGCGTTTAAGGCTATCTGTTTTTGGTCTTGGAGTCGAATCGCTGCAGGATTATAGAAAATAGCCACATCACCAGCACCACCACCAACAACAGCACCTCCCAACAAAGTAGATGATGTATTAGAACCCATTGTCCAATAATTATTAATCTGCGCCTGAAGCTTACTATTAATACTACTACAGAAAAGCAAAAGCACAAACAAAAAGTTTCTTCTAAAAATTTTCATATAATTCTATAATTCTACTCAACAAATATAAAGCATCTTTTTATTCTATACTAAATATTCTTTGATTTTTATACTCTTAGTAATTTCTATCTACCAATTTAACTTTCCCTAAAATTCTTTACCAAATGCAATCGAAAGCGACCAAGTATCGGTTCCTTCTTTAAAGTCGAAAAATACACCAGGCGCAATTACCCAATTATTTTTTAATTCGAATCCATATTCGCCACCAATTCTAATTACACCTAGATTGTGATGCTGCTCAAATTCCATTCCTCCACCTGCAAATAGGTTAATGTGGTGAGTTAGTGAATACCTTGCAATTGCAGTTAAAACAATTACATTTTTTCTATTTAATTCTTTTTCAAATATGACATATTCACCAAATTCAAAATCTGACATAAAACCAATTTCCCAACGCTTTGAAATACTGTAAAAGTAATCTAAACCAATTGAGGGAACAAAAACCCCATCAGCCGAATTAGATCCGTGTGGTGCACCTTTTGGGATATATGTGTATCCTAAAGCACCGGTAATTAAATGGTTTTTCTTTTCATGCTCTGTTTCTTGTGCAAACATGTTTCCAAAAAAAAGCATTACAATAATTAATGTGAATACATTTTTTATCATACTTAATTTTCTGAATAAATAGTTTTCCAATCCTTTTTCATATCCATAATAGACCAGCCTTTTTCAAGCGCTTCATCTAAACCTAAATTTAATTCTCCAATAGGAGAATCTCTATCGTAAGCCCACTCTCTTACAGAATCGGTATGATGAACATAGAGTTGAAAGTTTTTATATGAATTTGAAGCAGTCCATTGCATCATAGCCAAATCGCCATCGGAATTCCCTCCGCAAAATATGGGCTTCTTGCCAATTATTTGTTGAATAAGCTCAACCTTTGCGCCTTTATCGTTATACCACAAAAACTCTGCTTGTCTTTGAACCAAAGCATCACCGCTATTGTAATTATATTTGCTCTTAAAATAAGAGCCCAATATGT
>JAGLCR010000040.1 GCA_023146135.1 Bacteroidales bacterium | reverse complement strand
ATGTTTGCTTCTTTCATGTCCTTTGATAATGAGTTAAAATGGTTTATGGATGAATATAAAAAACGTCCAGAGTATGAAAATACTATTTTTATTATTACTGGTGATCATCAGGGATATTACGAACCAAAAAACCCAGCAAATCATTTTCGAGTGCCATTAGTCATTTTCTCTCCATTAATAAAAAAACCTGTAAGCTTTAAATCGGTGGTGTTACAGGCTGAAATAACGCCAACTATCATCAATTACTTAGCTAAAAATTATGGAGTAGAAGCACCAAAGTATGTTAGCTGGATGGCCAATGACATGGATACAGTAAAAGCGTTCAGAAATAAAAATACCTACCCATTTATTTATGGTAATAAAGAGATTATTGATATTATTCACAATAATTACTATTTGAATGGAGGTGATTTATATAAACTATCAGGCCCTGAATTAGATCTCGATTCTATTACAAATGACTCGGTTAAAACATTGATGAACAGCTTGCTTACAGAGTTTAAGATGATAAATCAATATGTGTGTTTTGATGATAAAATAATCCCTGACACATTGTATGAAAGTGAATTTAGGTTCGATAGTTTATTATATAGCTTTGTTGATACGACAGCTCGATTAACGGATGAGACATTTCCTTTTGGGACTAAATACGTATTTTCTAATGATAGCAGCCTTATAAAGTTTAATATTTCTTTTAAGCTTAAAATACCCGAAGCGCATTATGATGACTTACCTCTTTTGATTGTATCTGTTGAAAATCCAGGACAAAAAGAAAAGATATTCTATGACTCAAAGGAGTTGAGCTTTTTAACCGATAAGGATCTTACTCCAAACACTTTACTTAATTTAAGTGTTTCGGATATAATGGATCTATCAAAGATACCAATAACAGATAAAACTATTATCAAAGTTTATCTTTATAACTCGCATAAGCTTGATATCTTTTACTCAAATTTCAAACTTTCTATTTATCAATAAATATATTTACATGACATGGAAGAAAAACACAAACTGGAACAAGCTATTGAAATTTTAAATACAGCAAAGCATACTGTAGCTTTTACAGGAGCAGGCATTTCAGTTGAAAGTGGTATTCCTCCATTTCGTGGTCCAGGTGGTTTATGGAGTAAGTACGATCCTATTATTCTTGATTTAGATTATTATAAACGATATTCAAATAAATCGTGGCCTGTAATAAAGAAACTATTTTTTGATTTCTTTGGCTCAGCAATACCCAATGATGCTCATCTAGATTTAGCAAAAATGGAGCAGGAGGGGAGTTTAATAGAAATTATTACTCAGAATATTGACAATCTACACCAAGAAGCGGGAAGTAAAAAAGTATATGAATTTCATGGAAATTCACAAAAATTTGTTTGCATGGATTGTGGTTCCATAATCTTACGAAATGAATTAGTATTAACAGAAGAATCTCCTCATTGCTTAAAGACCAAATGTAATGGGCTTCTTAAACCCGACTTTATCTTTTTTGGTGAAGGAATCCCTGCGGATGCCTATGAAGCCTCTATTCAAGCGGCCAAGAATGCTGATGTATTCATTCTTATTGGTACCACAGGTGAGATCATGCCCGCTAGCCAGATTCCATTCTTAGCAAAACAAAATGGTGCGAAAATTATTGAAATAAATATTACAGAATCGAGTTTTACATCTCAAATAACAGACGTTTTCTTAAAAGGCAAAGCCACAGATGTTTTAAATAAGATTATTACTAAACTTGTAAGTTAATACTTAATTTGTAATTAATTTTATCAGCCTAATCAATTACTAGAAACAAAAAAAAGTGAGCCATCTGACTCACTTCACTTAGAACCTTCAATCGTAAGGCTATTTTTTCTTTTTAGCTCGAGGTTTTTTAATCTTAATTTTAATTTTTTCCTTCTTCGCATCAAAATCAATTTGAATCACATCACCTTCAGCTAGGTTGACCTTAATAATTTCCTCAGCCAACTCATCTTCAATATACTTCTGAATTGCACGCTTCAATGGTCGAGCACCAAATTGCGCATCCCAACCTTTTTCTACGATAAAATCTTTTGCTTTAGCCGATACTTTCATCGTATAACCAAGATCCACAATTCGTTTATAAAGCCCTTGAAGTTCAATATCAATTATTTTATGAATATCTCCACGTTCCAATGGATCAAACATCACTACATCGTCAATACGGTTTAGAAACTCAGGGGCAAATGCTTTTTTCAAGGCGTTGTTTATTATAGAACGAGAATCGCTAACACGTGCCGCTTTACGACTAGAAGTGCTAAAACCAACACCTGTACCAAAGTCCTTTAATTGACGAGAGCCAATATTAGAAGTCATAATGATAATGGTATTTTTAAAATCAATTTTTCGTCCATAGCTATCCGTAAGTATGCCATCATCCAAAACTTGTAGGAGCAAATGAAAAACATCAGGGTGTGCTTTTTCAATTTCATCTAAAAGGATAACAGAATATGGTTTACGGCGAACCTTTTCACTCAATTGACCACCTTCTTCATAACCAACATATCCTGGAGGAGCTCCAACTAAACGAGATACCGCAAACTTTTCCATGTATTCGCTCATATCTATACGAATCAAAGCATCATCAGAATCGAATAGGTACCTTGAAAGCACTTTGGCCAAATGAGTTTTTCCTACGCCAGTGGGGCCTAAAAAGATAAATGAACCAATGGGTTTATTAGGATCTTTTAATCCTGCACGATTACGTCGAATAGCTTTTACTACCTTTACAATAGCTTCATTCTGACCAATAATTGATTTCTCCAGATCTTCACTCATATTCATAAGACGAGCACCCTCATTTTGTGCAATTCGTTGCACAGGAACTCCCGTCATCATAGCGACTACTTCAGCTACATTTTCTTCACTTACCGTCTCGCGATGAACCTTTGACTCTTCTTCCCAATCATGCTTAGCATCAACCAACTCTTGCTGCAAGTGCTGTTCTTTATCACGAAATTCTGCAGCTTCCTCATATCGTTGTTGCTTAATTGACTTCAACTTACTCTCACGAGTTTCCTCTATCAACTCTTCTATTTCAACTATTCTCTTGGGAACATCAATATGAGTAATATGCACTCTTGAACCAGATTCATCTAAAGCATCAATAGCTTTGTCTGGCAAAAACCTATCGCTTATATACCTCTGTGTCAAACTAACACAAGCTTTAATTGCATCATCAGTGTAAGTAACTAAATGATGATCTTCATAGCGACCTTTGATATTATTAAGTATTTCTATGGTTTCTTCGTCATCTGTTGGCTCCACTAAAATCTTTTGAAAACGACGTTCCAATGCGCCATCTTTTTCAATGGTTTGTCGATATTCATCTAAGGTGGTAGCTCCAATGCATTGAATTTCTCCACGAGCCAATGCTGGCTTAAACATATTTGAGGCGTCTAGCGAACCAGAAGCTCCACCGGCACCAACCATGGTATGTATTTCATCAATAAAAATAATGATATCGTCGTTTTTCTCCAATTCATTAATTAAAGCCTTCATACGCTCTTCAAACTGACCACGATATTTCGTGCCCGCTACTAATGAAGCCACATCCAAGCTAACTACTCTTTTATTAAACAATGCTCGAGAAACTTTTCGCTGTATTATTCTTAATGCTAATCCTTCAGCAATGGCAGATTTACCAACACCAGGCTCACCAATTAAAATGGGGTTATTCTTTTTTCTACGACTAAGAATTTGTGCAATGCGTTCCAGCTCTTTTTCTCTACCTACTACGGGGTCAAGTTTATTATCTTCAGCCATTTTTGTTAAATCACGACCAAAATTATCAAGCACCGGGGTTTTAGTTTTTGCATCACCAACTCTAGTTCGACTTCCTTTTTCATATGGCAATTCTTCAGGATCGTGGTGACCTACAGGCTCATCGGGTGGGGAGGTGGCTTGAGGTTCTTGAAACCCTTCGCTCTTTCCACGCACCTCTGACGATATCATAGCACGAAGGCTATCAGCAGCAATTTGGTAATTAACGCCATATTGTTCTATAGATTGAGTTGCAATATTGTCTTGGTCTCGTAAAATAGCCAATAGTAAATGTTCCGTCCCTATTAATTGATTCTTAAAAATCTTTGCTTCCAAATAAGTCCTTTTTAAACACTTTTCTGCCTGCTTGATTAAGTTAATATCAGCATCCTCTTGCATCTCATCATCACTCTTAATTGCCGATTCTATTTTCTCTCGTACCAATTTGAAATCAATACTGTATTTTGATAAAATATCGACTGCTTTTCCTTCCCCATCTCTTATAATTCCTAAGAGAAAGTGTTCTACACCAATATAATCATTACCAAGTCGAATAGCTTCTTCACGACTATAATTTAATACACTTTTTACTCTTGGTGAAAATTTAGCTTCCATAATTATCCTTTATAAATTCGTTGCAAAAATACGCTTAAAAGCATTGGTAAATGTTAATACCTAATAAGTGTTTTAAGCACGTTAATTAAACAATATTAACTATACTCAAAAATATGATTATAGGCTAAAATATGAAGGGTAAATCGATAGCATTTATCAACAGAAATATGTTAGTAATAAAATTGCTTTTTACATGATAAAAATTGAAGTTTTTTACCTACATTCGTACATTAAATTTACTGCATAAAGTAGATGCATATTTAATTAATTTTCAATGCATTACACGCAGTAAATATTGATTTGAAATATACAAAACAAAAGTATAAAATAATAATATGAATGAAGAAGGAGAAAACATTGTAGAAGAAGGTGGCAGTGAACACAATCATGGTAGGATTGTAAAGATAAATATCGAGAATCAGATGAAGTCTGCTTATATCGATTATTCCATGTCAGTAATTGTGTCACGAGCGCTTCCAGATGTTAGAGATGGATTAAAACCAGTTCACCGTCGCGTTTTATATGGAATGCTTGATTTAGGAGTTCTTTCTAATCGACCATATAAAAAATCAGCCAGAATTGTAGGAGAAGTTTTAGGTAAGTATCACCCACATGGTGATTCTTCTGTGTATGATGCTATGGTACGAATGGCTCAAGATTGGTCGTTACGTTATCCCTTAGTTGATGGTCAGGGTAACTTTGGATCAATTGATGGTGACAGTCCTGCTGCGATGCGTTATACCGAGGCTCGATTACGAAAGATTGCTGAAGATATGCTAATCGACTTGGATAAAGAAACCGTTGATTTTCAATTAAATTTTGACGATTCTTTAAAAGAGCCCACCGTATTACCAACTCGTGTTCCAAATTTACTTATTAATGGAGCTTCAGGTATTGCTGTAGGTATGGCTACTAATATGGCACCACATAATCTTACTGAGGTGATTAATGGTTGTATGGCTTATATTGAGAATACCGATATTACCATTCCAGAATTGATGGAGTATATAAAAGCTCCTGACTTTCCAACTGGTGGAATTATATATGGCTATGAAGGAGTACGACAAGCATTTGAAACAGGACGTGGTCGTGTGGTGATGCGTGGTGAAACATATATTGAAGAAGGAGTGAATGGTCGTCGCGAAAAAATTATTGCCACTTCAATTCCTTATCAAATAAATAAGTCGGAGTTGATTAGAAAAACTGCCGACTTGGTTAATTCTAAAAAAATTGAAGGTATTGCTGATATCCGTGACGAATCGGATAGAAATGGAATACGTATTGTTTACGAATTGCGTAAGGATGCTGTTACTAATGTAGTGCTAAACAAACTATATCAGTATACATCATTACAATCTTCATTTAGTATTAATAATATTGCTTTGGTAAAAGGGCGTCCAATGATGCTTAACCTTTATGATATTATTCATCATTTTGTTGAACATCGCCATGAAGTAGTGGTGCGACGTACACAATACGAGTTAAAAGAAGCAGAGAAAAAAGCTCATATTCTTGAAGGATTAATCATTGCATTGAATAATCTTGATGAAGTAATAAAACTAATTCGTGCATCAAAAACTCCTGAGGAAGCACGAAATGGCTTAATGGCCACTTTCAACTTAAGTGAGCTCCAAGCTCGCGCAGTGCTAGATATTCGCTTAATCAAACTTACCGGAATGGAAGTTGATAAAGTTAAGAAAGAGTATGAAGAGTTGATGAAATTAATTGAGCACTTGAAAGAGATTTTAGCGAGCAAGGATTTGCGAATGGAAATTATTAAAGAAGAGCTTAATGAGATTTTAGAAAAGTATGGTGATGATCGCTATAGTAGTATTGAATATTCGGCTGAAGATTTCCGTATTGAAGATACTATTCCTGACGAAGAAGTGGTGATAACTATTTCACACCTAGGATATATCAAACGTACTCCTTTAACTGAATATCGAATTCAAAATAGGGGAGGACGAGGATCAAGAGGATCAAATTCACGTAGCGAAGACTTTATAGAATACTTATTTGTGGCTACTAACCACAACAATATGTTATTCTTCACTGAAAAGGGTAAAGTGTTCTGGATGCGTGTTTATGAAATACCTGAAGGAAGCAAAACATCGAAAGGTCGTGCCATTCAAAATATGATAAGTATTGAGCCTAACGATAAAATTCGAGCATTTATTAATGTTAAGAATTTGAAAGATCAAGAATATATCGAGAACAATTACATTGTGCTTTGTACAAAGAATGGTGTAATAAAGAAAACCACTCTTGAAGCTTATTCTCGACCTCGTCAAAATGGTATTAATGCAGTAACTATACGTGAAGGTGATCAGCTATTAGAAGCTAAATTAACCAATGGCAGCAGTGATATAATGATGGCTTTACGCTCTGGTAGAGCAATTCGATTCCCTGAATCTAAAGTTCGACCAATGGGTAGAAATGCAGCAGGAGTTCGTGGTGTTACATTAGCAAACGAAAAAGATGAAGTTATCGGAATGGTTTGTATTTGCGGTGGTGAAGAAGGAAGTAATATCTTAGTTGTTTCTGAAAATGGCTATGGCAAACGTTCTGATGTTGATGATTATCGTATTACTAATCGTGGCGGAAAAGGTGTTAAAACCATTAATGTTTCAGACAAAACAGGTCAACTTATTGCAATAAAAGATGTAATTGATGGTGATGAGCTAATGATTATGAATAAGAGTGGTATTACCATTCGCATGGCAGTTTCGGATATGCGTGTTATGGGACGAGCAACTCAGGGAGTTCGACTTATTAAGCTTCAAGAAAAAGATAAAATCGCTGCAGTAGCAAAAGTTCGTATGTTAGAAGAGGATGAAGAAGAGCAGGAGGGAAGCGAAGCTATTGAAGGTGCTATTGATGAAACAAAGCCTAATAATACCGACGAACAAGTTGATGACCAAGGTGATACTAATGATTAGTATTATTGGCTAGAAATTTGATATTAAAGCAAAAAATATAATTAAAATACAATAACATGAAAAGAGTAATAATAGTAATTATGATTTTGAGTTTTGCAGTTAGTACTGCATTTGCTCAGGGAACTAAGGTTAATTCTGCATATCAATATTTACGCGATGAGCAACCAGAGAAAGCAAAGGTAGAAATTGATGCTGCTATAAAATATGATGGAACTAAAGATGACGCTAGAACCTGGTTTTTTCGTGGAAACACCTATTTACAATTGTATCTTGGAGCTCACATGATTGACAATGTCACAAAGGGCTTAAGTTCAACAGAAGTGAAAGGATTTCTTGGTGAGCCTTTATCTACGCGACGATATAAAAAACTTCCAAAAGGTGAGAAGTATAGTTATATGTATGAATTGGTAATTTATTTTGCTAATGACAGCGTGGATCATGTAGAGTTTCCAATGAAAGAAACCTTTAGTAAATTAGATGATGGTAATTTATTAAGTGTAGCTCATGATTCTTATCTAAAATGTATTGAGATTGAGTCTGATTATACTAAACCGGAACTATCGCCAGGCAGTCCTTTGGCTGGAATTAAAACTATAGGCAAAATCTATTCATTTTATGCCTCAAATGCTTTGCAAGACGGTAAACACCAAATTGCGCTTGATAACTTTGAAAAGGCAATGCCCATATTCAAGGAGTCAAATATGGAAGGTTTAACCACTATTTATTATTCAGCTGGTTTTGCAGCTCAGTACCTTGGAGATACTGCTAAAGCTATTAAATATTACCAAGCATCAGTTGGACCTAAGATGAAAAATCGTAATATTTATATAAACTTAGCTAATCTATATCTTAAAAGTGATGATACTGAAAATGCATTGGCAACAACAAAAAAAGGTTTAGAGGTTGTACCTGGTGATTTAGATTTGCTTATTACTCAAGCAAATATATACATGCATAAAGGAGAATCTCAAAAGGCTAACGAACTCTTAAATGAGGCTGCAAAAAAGGATCCAACTAACTCTCAATTGCAATATGCCATTGGTGTTAATTATGATAAAATGGCCAAAGATAGCACACTAAGTGACGAAGTAAAAAACAGTTCGTTCGAAGCTAGTGTTGCTGCTTATAAACAAGCTTTGGAGATAAAGCCTGATTATTTTAATGCAGCTTTTAATATGTCTGCAATGTATTATAACCGTGCAGCTGATAAATTAAGCGAAGCAGGTAATTTACCAATGAGTGAGACTAAAAAGTATGATGCATTAAAAGCTGCAGCATTGGAAGATTTTAAGGCTGCTGTACCAGCATTAGAACAAGCACATACTATCGAACCAAAAGACCATAGTACTATGGTAATGCTTCGTACTGCATATATGCAAACAAAAAATATGGAAGGTTACAAAAAGATAAAGGCTGAATTGGATGCTGAATAAAATTCTATAATTTTATATTAAAAGGAAGTTTCTTTATTGAGGCTTCCTTTTTTTTATGCTATATGCCGTAAGTAATAATAGTTAATTATGGATTGTATATGGAAAGTAGAAGAAGATAACTAAATGCCCTATTTAACATAATATATATTATATGACTTTTAGTTTACTTTAGAACTAATCGAATCACCAATAGATAATTTTGTGTTTTCGTAATAAATGCTTTGGCCATATATCATATAATAATTACTATCAACAAAGTAAACTTCCATAGCTTGATGTTGAAGCTTTTTTGAATAGAATTTCATTCCAAGAAACGGTTGTAGGCAGTTACCATCCTTCATAATTTTATACGATGGAATAAATTCCTTGGAAATATGAACCGAAAATACTGTACCACTGATTGGATTTTTTTGAAAAAAATGAAAATTTTCTTTAGGAATTTGATTGTGAAAAATATAATCTGATATTTTAACAGCTGTATCTGTATTGCAGAGTAAATATTCTGTAATATTTATTTTTAAGCCAGAATTATACGCATTAGCCAAAGAGATGAAATTTGAAGATTCATAAAATAATTCGTCACGCTCATCATATTTTGAATTAGAAATAAGGATCTTTATACTGTCCAAATAAATCAACCTATAATCAGTTTGAATTTGTGTAGAATCGCTAATATAGTAGTCCAAAGTGTCAAATTTTAATTTAGTATCCCACTCATGAGCTTCTGAATCTTCTTTCCAAATCATTTTTTTAGGAATAAAATGAATACTATTTCCAATCATTTCATAATTTCCTGTAACAACTTTTACACGAAAACCACCGGTACAGCCATAAGAATAGTTAGTATTTACAAAGCTAAAATCAGGTTTCATGGAAATTATAACACCAATATTAAAGCTCTTTATTACAAATTGTTCATAAATACCTACTTTTGATTTTTCATTCCATTTGTTCAAAGAATCTTCATTAACAAGTTTTGCAGGTGCAATATCAACATTAGTACAAGCAGAAAGTAAAAATACACTAACTAAGAATAAAACCAAATTTCTCATATTACTACCCTTTTTAATTATTATAAAGACATATTTCTAACATTATGTTAAATAGGAATTATTTATAATCCAATTCTAAGTCATCATCATTTCCCAATTCTAAAGCTTTAACAGACTGTACAGCACTACCTGCAATACCCTTTACAGATCCATACATATCAATGGTATTGGTTACCACTTTTTCTATCTGCTTCTCTCTTTGTTTCCAAATACGCTGCATTGATCGTTTTTCACTATCCAAGTCAGTTTTCATTTGAGTAAAGCCCTCTACAATAGCTTCTACTTGCATTCTAAAGGTGTTTCCGGTAAGAAAATCATAGAGCATATTCATTTTATCACCTTTGTTTTCTTGAGAACCTAAGGCTGTGCTTAATTGGATAATAGACTCTCTCAAAACAGCGCTTAAGCCTTTGAACTCATTGTAATCGCATATCCAAATGCCATCCTTAAGACCCATTCGATCCATATCTGATGGCATAACCTCAGTCACTAATACTCCTATATCGGCACTTTTTTCTCTAATATCGGCTTTAAATTTCTCAATCCATTTTGGCTGAAAATCCTTTGTTCGTTTGCTTTCATAGTATATAGTACCACAATTTTGCAACTGACGTGTATTCACCGTTTGAAGGCAGTCACCTCCCCTAGCCCCTTTTTTAATTTCATCGATATTATCCAATGGAAATTGAAATGCCAGAAATTCTTCAATGGCAAGCTCTTGAACTTCACCTTGCAGTTGCATAGAACCTTGCTCCTGCTTACGCTGCATCTCTGCCGTAAGCTTTTTTTGATCTTCCAATTTCTTTTCCATTTCCTTAAAACGTAATTCGTTTCGCTCTTCTTCAGCTTTACGGATTTTCGCTTTCTCATCGAGCAATGTTTCATTGAGTTTGCGCTGAGCGTCAGCTTCAACAGCCTCTTTTAGCTCCGATTTTTCACGTTTTAATTTTTCAATCTCAGCCTTTGAACGATTGAGCTCCTTCACTTTTTCTGATTGTTCGTTCAGCTCTTTTTGTAAGGCCTCAAACTGCTCCGATTGCTCCTCGTTCAGCTTAGCCTTTAACCTAATCTCTATCTCACGCTTCTCCTCCTTAAGTTGTTTTTCCAATCGCTCTTTAAATAGTTCATTCTCTTGCTTTTTCTTTTGCTCAAACTCCTCTTTATCACTATTAAGATCAGCAAATTGCGATTCGTAACGTTTTTTCTCCTTTACAATTTGTTGCTGGTATTTTTGTTTAATCTCTTCTTCTAACTGATGCGAAAGAATATCTTGCACATCAATATTGGTTCCACAATTGGGGCACTTTATTATATTTTCTTTTTTCATATTTTGGATTTCATAATGAGATTATTCAATTTTACGGCTATTTTTTTTGAATACAATAGCTAAATTATTTTTCTTGAAGAATATCAATTTTATGCTCTACTAAAAAGCTTGTTGTTTTGCTACAAATCGGGCCAGAAACTATCAATGCTATGGTCTTATTCTTTTCTTGTTTCCATATTTGCTTGGCGATATCTAAAATTTGTAGCCCGTCTTTCATAATAATTCTTGACTTTCGTTTTTTAACAATACCTATTGTATTTATATCAATTTGAACAAGTTTAACTCTACTTGCTAGCCCATAGACTTCATTTATTGTTTTGTTTTTCATAAAAAATACTCTTATCAGTTATCGGCAAATTTTCTAATCAATTTTAATTCTTTCCTTATAAATCTTAAAGCATGTAACTAATTAACTATCACGATTTTTATGCGTTCAGAATAGTTATAAGAAACAAAATGCAGAATATATGTACCATTGGATAAATGACCTAGTTGAAGATGTTTTTGATGGTGTTTCAATAAATCTACCTTATCCTCACGATACACAACTAATCCATTCATATTGCTAATAATAATCTGTGCATTCTCAATATCATCACTATTATTAAACAAAAAGAAATGTCCATTGTTGGGATTTGGTGCTATAATTATAGCACTAGTATTAGATGTATCGAGTTCTTTCTGATTGCAGTCAAAACCAAAAGTGGATAATTCAAAATAGTTCATAATATTGCCTTGAACAGCACAAGGCCTATTGTGGATAAATGTTGTTATATCTTTCTCAATATTTGACTTCCAACTAGAATAGTCGTTCGGAGAAAACCACCTATTACAATGCTCTGGTATTTCAGACTTATAAATATTAGTTATGGAATCCAATCTTTTTGTCATAATGTCAACATTGTATACTTCATTTAAAATTTCGGCATACCTTTTAATAAAACGCTTACTAAAATTACTATTTTTTAACAAATTACGAAATAAAAATGTGGATTCTGGTGAATTAGGCCATGCAACACTACTATCAATCAAGGTTGAATGAAGAAGCATATTATAGTTTGCATTTCCAAAACTAGCATCTAAATCATATAACACCCATCTCCATTTACCATTATTCTTGTTTCGCCATATTTTCATATTATTTGCTGGCCAATCATAGTTTTTGAAAAATAACTCAGCAATAGTATAGTCAATATAATTATCGATTTCCACCTGTGATTTTACATGCTCATAATTAGAATCTATCTCAAGACTATTTTTTTCAATAAAGTCCATTAGGTTATTATAATCAATGGGATAAGTATCCTTAAACTCAACAGAATCCTTATCAATATTGTGCAAATAAGAAATATACCTTTCATCAATTCTATCACGTATCGTATGAATACCCCAATACTCGCCATTTAAGTAAACAATAACTGGCTGAAAGTGTTGAAAATCAAGATTCAGTTTACTTGATAAATCCTGTGCTAACACATCTTTAATAATTGTTTGACCGTGCCAATCTCCCATTGAAGCTCTTAGTAAAAATCTTTTATACTTCGTTACATTCCTTCCAGATAATAATCTGTAATTGAAATACTGCTCTCCATACTCATTTCTTGCATATAATCGTAAAGATTTTTGTGAAGCCACGCGGGATCCACCTCCATGAATTCTCATTCCAGCATTTTGGGAAAAACCAATAATACCATTTTGCTTGAAATATTCGATATGTACATCTCTTTCCCAATCATCACCATGCATACAATAATTACCAGTCCAATTAGGATCATTGATATCAAAATGAACACCTGGCACATAAATACCGCTATCATTATTGAAAAGATTGTCCCCTTGAGTAATCAACGATACAATTGGCATAGAATATCTATTAATAATATCTGATGCCACAAAATATGTTTTTGAATAGATCCGACTTGTTCGTACTCCATTTTTGTAAGTTACGCATCTTAATATCGTAGCCTTGTCAAGTATTTTCGATGGAGACTCCCAAGCTTTATACCCTATTAGGTTTTGACTTGGCGTGGTAACTACTTCAGATAAAACATTTGAAGTAGTATCTTTATAATCGATGAAAATGGAATCTATGAAATAATTTGAACTCTCGGTGGGCACATCTCCATTGAGTGTGTAATATATCGTATCTGGTAATAAATTGGTGATTTTCAATGTAAAAGGATTTGTGTAAAAACCTTCTGAATGTGAAAATAAAAGCTGGTTAGAATTATTGTTTGATGCTAAAGGGCTGGGTGTATTAATAATTATCCAATTAATACTGCCATCGGGAATTCTACCATAGCTTTGATCCGATGATAAACTAATAGCACTAGTTTGGTCAATTGTAACTCCTACATTATTTGATAAATACAAAGCCTCACCACCTGATGATATTTTAAAATTAGTATGTAATTCATTGGTGTCTATTCTGTTTTTATCAGAAGCAAATATTAACAAATAACCATGAGGTTGAAGAGTAATATCAGGAAATGTCCATTTCAATAAATTGCTATTATCATCAGATAAGCTATAATTCAAAAGGCTTATACTAGTCGAAGTATTATTGTATAACTCAATCCAATCACAATAATCACCATCCTTATCCTGTATTGTAATATTGTTTTTTGACATAAATTCATTTATCACAACATCTTGACTAAAAGCTGATATGAATATGAGAAATGAAAATAATATGAAAACGATATTTTTCATTTTGTAATGATTATTCAAGAATAGTACAAAAAATATTAAGATTGTAAATTTACTAAATTATTTTAATTTATCAAGCTACGCTGCCATCATTAAAATCATTAATTTTACCCTATGAGTAAAAGGGATTTAAAAAAGTATGTAGCTGAACTAACTAAAAAACAGCTCGAAGAGCAGGTTCTTGATTTATATGCTCGGTTTAAGGAAGTTAAAGTGTATTATGATTTTGTATTTAATCCTAAGGAAGAAAAGCTAATTGAGGAATGTAAGTTCAAAATTAATCGAGAGTATTTCCCAGCAAAAGGCCGAAGGGCTAAGACCCGAAGGTCGGTTGCTCAAAAATGTATTAAACATTTTAAGCAGTTAGGTGTGGACTACCCTATTATAATAGAAATAATGCTTTTCAATTTGAATACTGCTCAACGTTATTCTGCTCGTCGAAAAGTATATGACACTTTTTACCGCTCCATGATTAAATCTTTTGAAGAATTAGTGGATTATGTGATAGAACATAATATGCAATCAGTTTATAAAGAAAAAATTAATAATATTATTGAAATTGCCTGGGAGCAGGATTGGATAAATAAATCAGCATTTGAGGATTTAAGATTTTAGACTTGCTTGAATCAATCGCCCATTCATGATATCCTTATTATTTATGGCGAAATTTGCAATATAATGGCCCATTTGCGTGGAACTAATTTCTGCTTTATAATCGGGAAATGCTTCCTCTAGCATCTGAGTTTGCACAGCACCAGGGTTAATGGCATTTACATGAATGCCTTCGTTTTCAAATTCCACACTCAGAGATTCAGTTAGCGCATTTACGGCTGCCTTGCTTGTACTGTATGCAGATAGCCCGCTAAACTTTGCTGTTCCTTGCACTCCTCCCATGGAGCCAATATTTACTATATGAGAGCCATCTACTCTATTAAAATAGGAATACAGGCCTTTAATTAACTTAACACTAGAAAATAGATTAACATTAAAGCTTGTATACCACTCCTCCATTTTCAATTCATTAAACGGTTTATTAAATAAAACTCCTGCATTATTTATTAATATATCCAGTGGATTCTCTACACTAAAATTGAACTTAGAGAATAAATAATCAAAACTATCTTGATTTAAATCAAAGGAGATTGCTGAAATACTTGATTCGCTATTCAGTTGTTGAAATTCTTGTTTCAATTGATTTAAGCCAACACTATTTCTGGAAATCGCAAAAATATTATGACTTCCCATTTGAGCCAAAGCCAATACTGTTTTATATCCTATTCCACTGCTACAGCCTGTAACTATTATATTCATTTTATAAACTATTAATTATCTTCGACTAGATTGATGCCATCAAGTACAAGTTTTCTATATTTTGGTTGATTATCAATCAGATTTATTAAATAATCCTTCACCACTTTTTGCAAGGAAATATACTTTTGTCGATGAGATGCAATTTCAAATATCTCTAAATAAATTAGCCATTCATCTGGATATTTCTGCTTTGCGTCATTAAATATTGAGTCTAAATTCTCATAACCACCACGATATTCACGAATATATCTCAAACTCCTAAAAATTCCTTGAAACTGCTCATATACAGGCTCCAACTGAATTGTTGTTGTGGGTGATATATAAGGTTCATTATTAAATTGCTCGTGGTCTGCAGCTCCTGCAAAAACGGAACTAATCTTATAACCAACTCCCATATCATAATCACCCCATTGAGGTTCAAATAGCACTTTATCAAATTGAGTTACTGTACATTCTTTAAATGTCATCAATAGTATTTTGCCATACCTGTTTTTACGAACATAATGTAATTTCCCCTTTACCACTACCCCACTTTCGAAATTCAATTGCACTTTTTTTCCTATAATTAGCCCAATA
The DNA here is from genome assembly GCA_023146135.1 of Bacteroidales bacterium. GTDB lineage: Bacteria > Bacteroidota > Bacteroidia > Bacteroidales > UBA1556 > UBA6267. Next base: position 37,547 of record JAGLCR010000040.1, on the reverse strand, counting down.
TCTTTTAGCTGACTAAGAGTCATCTCCTCCAATAATTCATTACAATCTTTCAATTTCCCAATTGCAGTTCCATATCCTTCACTATGATAATCCACACCATGGCCAATAAGCATTCTTTCTCTTTCACAAAGCATTGATGGTCCAGTAGTTTGAATATAAGCAGTATTCCCCTTGCTATCTTTAATTACCTCAGTAAAAACCCCACTTATTTGTAAACCGGAGCTTAATTCGCATGTTGCCAAATCGTGTGAATTAATTGCTTTCAACACACTATCATAGCCACCTTTACGAAGTGCCATGGTGTCTGCAAATTCATTTAGAACCACTGTAAGATGACTAAAGCTAGGCGTTACAAACAAATGTGGTTGTTTGGTAGTAATATCAAAACCTGAATCTGCAGCATTAATATTATACGGGATTTTTGATACAAGGCTCGTCAAACAAGTCTGACTTTCGCCAATTGACGATAATAATCCCGCACCATATATTTGCGGGTTCTCCAAACTTCCAATTAAGCCATACTCTACAGTCCACCAATGGAGATTTCTAATTTTAGCCATCTCCGAAGCAGGACCCATATCATTCTGTATTCGAACTATATCTTGTTCTGCATTTTCAATATCTTTTAAGTTTGAATAAGTATTTTCCTTAAGTATAGACAGTTTACGAATGGCTTCATACAAATCATTGTCCTTCTTCGAAGAAATTGCTTTAGATCCAATTTCACCAAAAAGCCTAAGGTATTCAGCGTATTCAGAATCCACTATTATGGGTGCATGCCCAGCTGCTTCATGCACAATATCGGGAGCTGGCGTATATTCAATATGATTCATATTGCGCATGTCTGCAGCAATAACTAACACATTATAAGATTGAAATTCCATAAACGCTGTGGGAGGAATAAAACCATCTACACAAACCGCTCCCCAGCCTATTTTTGATAGTATCTCATTCATTTCTACTACATTGGGGATTTTTTCAATTCCAATCCCCGTTTTAATTAGTCCATCAACATATGATTGATGCGCATTTTCACTAAGAAATCGAAAACTAAGCCGCATAATATATCGCCAAACTGCATGGTCAACAGCGGTATAATTCTCATATTTCTGATCAACAACAAATTGATGTAAATGTTTTGGAAGTCTATTCAGTACGTCTTTTAATGTTTGCATAAAGTGATACTATTTTATTCACCATAATACTCACCATAATTATTCTCTGTTTCGATGAGTTTAAGTTTATGTAGTTTACAATTGCATTTCTCTATTTCGGGGGCTAAGCGACCCCAAAACTGTATCAATAAATTTTCAGTGCTGGGATTAATATTTTTTAGAAAGTCCACATCAATATTTAAATTTTTATGGTCAACCAATTCTATAATCTGTGTTTTAATAATCTGACTTAGCTTTTTCATGTCCATCACATAACCCACGTCAGGCTTTATTTGTCCTTTCACTGTTACAAATATTTTATAATTATGCCCATGAAAAAATTCATTGGCACATTTCCCATATTCTTTCAAATTCTGATCTTGACTAAGATTGGGGTTAAAAAGCCTATGTGCCGCGCTAAATCTCTCGCGCCTTGTTATATATAGCATAGTATATTTTTAAAAACTAATATTAAGATGATTTTCAAAACTTTCTATAAAATGATCAATATTTGGTTTTTGCTTTACATCGTGCAACGAGAATGATGTCATTTTTTTCATTCCAGTAAATTTTTGCATTGCATGAAAATTCAAGAATACATCATCAACTGTTTTCCCTTCAAATAAGAACTGCTTATCATCTCCAAATGCTTCGCTTGGAGCATTCCATGTGGTGATAAGCATATACTTTGTATCCACTAATAGTCCGCCAGAACCATATTGTCCGCCTTGCTTCCGACCATCTCCATTATAAAAACGGCCTTGACTATGCGCATATACATGATCAAAATATGATTTTAACTTGGCGGTTATCCCCATCCAATATACTGGACTAAAAATCAATATTATATCAGCCCAAAGAATTTTTTGCACTTCCTTTTCCAAATCATAATCATGTTCTACAACTGTTGTTTCAACTACTGATCCAGTATTATTAAAAAAAAGCGATGCAAATTCCACCAAGCTATTATTCAGTCTCCCAGGAGATGTCTCCCAATATTCATGTCCATTAATCAATAAGATATTCATAAACTAAATATGTATAAATAGGTCTTGAGTACTCTTGCGCACTTTTGGAGAATGTTGATACTTGTCTTCATCAGATCTAAAACCAATAGCCGCTATCACAATAGGCTTTAAGCCCATTTCATTAAGATTTAATATCTCTGAATATGATTGAGGAACGAAACCCTCAATTGGACAAATATCAATTTTCATTTCAGCAGCAGCGGTTAAAAGATTTCCTAAAGCAATATAACTCTGACGAGCTGCCCAAGATGCATTTTCCTCCGTGTTCATACTTCCAATCTTCATATCCATCATTTCATGATACATCTTAAAGCTATCTTTTGTATTTCCAGTAGTTTTTACATTAAGATCCACAAATGCATCCACATCATTCTTGTTAAAGTCAATCATACTGCAAAACAAAAATAAATGAGAGGCATCACTTATTTGTAATTGCCCGAAAGAAGCTGATTTTAGTTTGTCTTTCAATTCCTGATTTGAAATAATAAGCACTTTATAAGGCTGTAAGCCAAATGATGATGCAGAAAGCTGCACTATCTTTTCAAGTTCAACTAGTTGATTTGATTTGAGTTTTTTTGTTTTGTCAAATATTTTTGTTGCATATCGCCACTCTAGTGCGTCAATTATCATTGTCATATAATGTTATTTTTTTTGGTTTCCTTACAAATATATAGCTTATTAAGTAGGAATTGTTCATTTCTTTTGTATTACTAACATATATTAGCATTTGAAACAAAGTATCTTGGCTGTTGAAACTAAGCAATAATAATAACTAACAAGACTGTATTATGGCTAAAAATATATCAATTATCATCCTATTTTTCTTTATTACTTCTACTGCAATAGGTCAACATTTTGTAATTCTTAAGTCGGGTAAAAAAGTTGAATGCGTAGTTAATGCTTTGAATAATGACACTTTGGAAGTATACATTGATATGATGATGCAAAAGATTCCATTGATTGAAGTTACTTCAATATATTTTGCTCAACATGTAGAATATGATGGAAAATTAACTGAGAAGGCCGAAACTATAAGTGTAAAATCAGGTACACATATTATTCAATATCAAATTCGTGCTCGTAAAATGATTAGCATCCCTCCTGTTTCAAATGCCACTGAGAAAAAAGGCCGTGTTGTAGTAAAGATAACCATTGATAGATATGGAAATGTTACCTCTGCCGAGCCTGGGTATATTGGAAGTACAACTACCGACAAATATCTATTAACCAAAGCGATGACTGTAGCTAAGGCTGCTCGATTTAATACCGTAATGACGGACCCCTTAAGTGTTGAAGGAATTATTATTATTAATTATTAAAGATTTTTAAGCATTAAAAAAGCCACTAATTTGCGATTCAAGTCGCAAATTAGTGGCTTTTTCTATTAATTAGCTAGCTGTTTATCGTAATCGCTCTGATTGACGAATAAGCTTTTCATCGGCTCTAATATTACGGTTTGCAAGTATTAATAGAAGCACACTAACTACAGGGAAATAAGAAGCTATATCATATTCTGCCTTAATGTCTAATCCATTAGCGATAGAATCAGAATAATAGAAAATAGCACCTAACAAACCAAAATTAATAAGCATATTAAGCATGTTAAGTTTCATTTGTAACTTACGATTCTTGAACTGAAAAATGGTAAACAATGCCAATAAACCAAGCAATGCAGTCAATACTGCTATTGCTATTATATTGGGCAGTTCAATATCAAGATTATCAGCACCATCAAAACTCATAATATTCATCTGAAAAATATGCTCTCCCATATTAAAGGTAGCCAATGGGAAAAAGATTAGTATAACAGCCACAACAAAGACTAGGAATAAATATACACTTTGAACTCTTTGAATCATAATAGTATTTTTGTTAGTTAATTATTGGCAAATATAATTGTAATAGGTTTGAGTATAACCCCATAATTTTATAAATCTTTTCTATTTATAATATAGTAGGAAATACCAAAGAATGCAGCTGTGTAAAATATTCCTAAAGCAACATAAGTAAACTGAATTCCATTATAAACTGGCCCTGCACCAAAGAAAGAAAATAAAGCAATATCAGGAACTTCAACCAGCATATTTAAGGATTTAAGTGGCAAATAGCTGCCAATAGATTCATTAAATTTCCATGCACTCAAAGGTTCGATAATATAATTATATAGTAATAATGCTCCTAAAACTAAGGCTGGTTTTTTTATTAAAAAGGCCAACATCATAGCAAAAGTCAGGAAACCTAGAATCATTATAAAATAGGCTCCAATATAAGGTAGCTTGCTGAAAATATCAGCAAACTCAAGGTTTGTACTTGTAGTAAAACCAGCTATTAAACCAAAGATGAAAATGAAAATAGTAGCGATTGAAGCAAGCATAATTGCATCTACAAACTTGGAAAGCACCAATTCGAAACGACTCATTCCATTGATTAAATTTTGTCGCATTGTATTATATGTAAACTCATTAGTTACTAGTATTACCATCACCACAGCTAGAAATATCATTAAGAAACTAGCGATATAAGCTAAATTATGCCATACATGCGGAAAGCTATATATTTCAGTTGGAAGCAAGGGGATAAAATTGTTGGAGCCTTCGGACAAACCTTTATTAATTTTGGATAATTGTCGTTGCATACCCAAGAGGATCATCAATAAAGTAAGGATATACCCACTTAGTGTAATCCAAAAAATTCGATTATGAATAATCTTACGTAGCTCTATTTTAAATAGTCTTTTCATAATCATTAGTTTTTTAATAGGTTAAGAACTTGTGCTTCTAAACTAGCTTTGCGTACTTGCAAGTGCTTAAGTGCAATTCCTTTTTGATGCAAGAATGTATTTAGTGTAGAAGATTTACTATTATTGTGCAACTTACCAATAATAATATTTCCCTCCAGTTTACAATCGACAATATCAGGGTAGCTCTGCAAAGCATCCAATAGGGCCTGATTATCTTCAGCGCTTATCTCAATTTGGTCGTTTGTTTGTGAAATATCATCAATGCTTCCATCGTAAATCTTAACACCAGACTTTAACACCAACAAATTCGTGCAAACCTTTTGCACCTCATCCAAAAGATGACTAGCCAAAATAATAGTTTTACCTTCATCAGCCAACCTAAGAATTAGGTCACGAACTTCAGCAATACCTTCTGGATCCAAGCCATTTGTTGGCTCATCTAAAACAAGCATTTCAGGATCTCCCATAATGGCCGAAGCAATGGCTAAGCGCTGTTTCATTCCCAATGAAAAGGTTTTGAATTTACTATCCCTACGCTCCCAAAGACTTACAGTTTTAAGAGCCGACTCAACTAATGAGTAATCTAATTCACGGATATCAGCAACAATCTTAAGGTTATTCTCTGCTGATAAGTAGTCATAAAAATTAGGCTTTTCCAGAAAAATTCCAATTCCTTTTCTTGTATTTGCAGACGCCTGTTTTCCAAACCATTCAAATGACCCATGTGAAGGATTAATTGCAGATACAAGCATTCCCAAAGTAGTAGTTTTTCCGCTCCCATTTGGTCCTAGAATTCCATATACGCTACCTTTTTTTACTTCAAAGCTAAGTTTGTTTACTGCCCATAAGCTGCCGTAGCTTTTACTTAGATTATTGACTTTTAATACGGTTGTCATATTCAGAGATTTGGTGTAATTAACTAACTTTAATTTCTTTACAATATTGTACCTAGACTAGTTCGTTAAGTCTATAAGCTTTTTTTAATGCAACACGTTTAAAACTATGTTCTACTGTACATACTTCATTATAGAAATCATGCTCGAAAAACAGATAGTAATTTTTATCCGCCGCCTCATTCAAAAAGGCTTCTTTTTCTGTCATAGTAATCAAGGGCTGCACATCAACTGATGCCACATAAGGCAATGGAATTGATGCTACAAAAGGAATAAAGTCGGCCATAAAAACAAAGGTTTTACCATCAATATCTACCATAGGCAGTATTTGTCCTTTCGTATGACCATCATAAATTCGAAATTCGATTCCAAGAATATAGATTCCGTTTTTCTTTACCAACTCAAGTTTTCCTGCCTCCTTGATTGGCAGAAAATTATCGGGGAAATAAGTACCTGCTTCACGTTTATTAGGTTTTATTGCCCAATTATACTGATCTTCTGATAACCAATATTTTGCATTTGGAAACACCAATTCAAAAGCCGAATTATTCATTTTTACTGCTCCACCAACATGGTCATCGTGCAAATGCGTTAATACAACATCAGTAATATCTTCCACCTTGAAGCCCTTATTTTTCAGTGCGTCTTCTAAGCTTATGGAATCAATAATATACTTATACTTATAGTACTTCTCCCCTCTTTTATCTCCCATTCCTGTATCCACAAGCACTTTACGACCTTCATCTGTTTCAATCAACATAAGTCGAGTGCTCATGTGGATTAAATTGTTCTCATCAGCAGGGTATTGTTTCCCCCAAATAGTTTTTGGAACCAAGCCAAACATGGCTCCACCATCTAGTTTCCAAACTTCAGCTTCTATTTTATGTATTTTCATTAATTCACTTTTTATAACTTAATATACTTTTATTAGCTTTTTTATATTGATTACCGAAGTGCGGTCACTGAGCTAAGCCGAAGTGTGGTCACTGAGCTAAACCGAAGTGTGGTCACTGAGCTAAGTCAAAGTGTGGTCACTGAACTAAGTCGAAGTGTGGTCACTGAGCTAAGTCGAAGTGCTACTTCAGTATCTGGGCTTGTATAGTTTGTGTTGGGAATGCAAATTCTAATCCATTGGCATTAAACTGCTTAAGAATTTCCATATTCATCTCTGTTTGTACACCTAATATATCCTCACCCTTAAGGATATAATAAATAAATAGGATACCCAATGAAAAATCGCCAAAGGCATTAAAACTGATAATTGGGTTTTCTCTTACATGTGGATTAGATTCATTTATTTCACTCAGAATCTTCATTGCCAATTCCATTTTTTCATGGGGCGTATCATAGGTCAAACCCAAGTTTAATGAAACTTTACGAGTGGGTTCTGAACTCACATTTTCCACAATTCCATCTGTAAATTTAGCATTTGGAATAGTGATAATACGACCTGCAAGCGTTCTTAGTCTAGTACTTCTAACACCTATTTCCTCAACAGTACCGTCATAACCTTCAATTTGAACACGGTCGCGAATTATGAAAGGCTTATCAGTAAAAATCATAATACCACCGAACAGATTCGAAACAGTATCTTTTGCTGCCATAGCTAATGCCAAGCCGCCAATACCCATTCCAGCAAGAACAGCACCTACGTTGAATCCAACATTATTCAATGCGATAATTACACCCAAAGTCCATATTAATATCTTTAGTGTTTTGCGAATTACCGGAAGAAGTTGATCATCCAAATCACTTTCAGATTTTTTCACTACTGGCACGATATACTCTTCTATTAAACCAGCAACCACACGGGCAATTACCCAAGTAAAATTTATGATAATCAGAAAGAAATAGGCTTTATCTATATATTCCTTAATGTCGTTTGGAAAATGCAAATTGTCAAAAGCAAACCAAATTCCAAATACTGCCATTCCAAAAACAACAGGCTGCTGTAAACTTTCTAGTAAAATATCGTCTAAAGTAGATTTTGTTTTTTGAGTTAACTTTTTAATGACAGTTCGCAAAACCCAATAAACTAACTTAGCAATAACTACGGTTGCTAGAATAATCGCAGCTGCAATTAACCAATCAAAGAAAGTATTATAGTAAAATTTTTGATTCAAAAAGTCCATAATAATTTGGTATTAAAGCAAAAGCAGTCCTTTACACGAACTGCTTTAATATATTAAATATCTAAAATTCATTGAATATTAGGTGTGCATTCCACCACAAACACTGATAACTTGTCCAGTAACATAGCTGGATAAATCAGACCCTAAGAAAAGACATACATTGGCCACATCATCGGCTTGTCCTTCACGGCGTAAAGGAATAGTTTGCACCCATGTTTTACGTATATCCTCAGGTAGTTTATCCGTCATTGCTGTAGCAATAAAACCAGGAGCCACCGCATTTACACGAATACTACGAGAACCTAATTCCTGAGCAATTGACTTGGTAAAACCAATTAAACCAGCTTTTGAAGCAGAGTAATTTGACTGGCCTGCATTTCCTTCAATACCAACTACCGAACTCATATTAATAATAGAACCGCTACGTTGCTTAAGCATAATGCGTTGCACTGCTTTAGTCATGTTAAAAACCGATTTAAGATTGACTGCAATCACAGCATCCCAATCAGCCTCTGTCATACGCATTAGTAAATTATCTTTAGTAATACCTGCATTGTTTACAACAATATCGATACTTCCAAATTCAGCATGAACATCTTTAATTAACTGTTCTGCATCTTCGAACTTAGCAGCATTCGATGCATAAGCTTTACCTTTTACTCCGTGAGAAGCGATTTCTTCTTCAGTTGCTTTTGTATTGTCATCCAAAGCCAAATCAGTAATTGCTACATTGGCACCTTCTTTTGCAAAACTAATTGCAATTGCTTTTCCAATACCTCGAGCTGCACCTGTTATCAAAGCTGTTTTTCCGTCTAATAATCCCATTATTAATGTTTTATATAATTGTTAAAATATTTCTACCTAATCAAAAATGATGGCCAAAGATAGTAAAATCTTTTTATTGATTGTAATTCTTAAGTATGATATAAACAGTATTGAAATCATATGATTTCATAATAAAAATGGGCTATCAAAGAATTTACTCTGACAGCCCATACATTAAAATTAAGAGAGTGAAAAATTTCTAAGTAAAGATAATTTGTGTGCGATCTCCATCAGCTAGTTCATAGAATTGCCCAATAGTAAGTACATCAAGCACTTCTTCATGTAGGTCAGCCTTAGTAAGTTTGAACATATCCATTGCCAATTTGCAAGCATATATCTCACCTCCTCCAGCGGTAATCATTTCGAGAAACTCATCTACTTTAGGAATATCTAGGGCTTCCATCTGACTACGCATCATGGCTGAAACACCTGCTTCAACACCTGGAATTGCTCCCAGAAGTGTTGGGAATGGTAATCCACCAGGCATACGCATGGCTGGATTTCCAACAGTACCTGTATGTAGTTTCTTCATTTGTTTTTTAGTGATAGCATCAAGTCCAAAGAAAGTAAAGAATACTTTACACTCGATTCCTTCCATTACTGCTCCATTGGCCATTACTAATGATGCATACACATCTTCGAGGCTTCCCTTTGCGCAAATAATACATACTTTCTGCAAAGGCTTCTTTTCATTTGTATCCATAGTTATTGTTTTTTTGTTATTAATTATTACATTTTATACACAGGAAGTTGGTTTTGGAATACCGGCAAATTTTGAAGAAAATTTCAATGGGCCACCAGGAAAAAGCTTATATAAACCTTTAATATCAACAATTCCTGATTTACCAACTTTTCTAATTGTTAGTGTTTCTCCTTTTGCATGTGCATCTCTAAGAAAGTCCAATACTTTGAAATGGTCGTCACCTAATTCAAAGCCCTCAGTTTTGGCCAATTCCACTGCAACTTCTTTATTCCATTGGGATGCGTCAGTTAGATATCCTTCATCTGTTAAATCTACTGACTGTCCTGCTATTGTTATTTGTGTCATAATATTTTGTTTTTATTTGTTAAATGTTGTTTTTGAAAATTCTTTCATAAATGTCATCATAAAACCGAGACTTTTCTTCATCTCAGGCGAATTCATTTCTTTAAAGGTTTTCCAGAGATTATATTCTGGAATATTGTTTGAATCAATTGATGAATAAACCCGCACTGCATTATCCATAGTACCCATAAGGTCTCTAGCTGTATCGAAGTAGCCTTTGTCTTCAAATTCACCGAGTTTCTTACTCACATCAATAATTACCTCATTGGCAATTGGCCCTACCTCTTTCATCAAGTCAACGGCAGATTCCATAGTATTCATAAGGGTGATAAAGGTTTTTATATTTCTGAGAAATATAATTCCAAGATGTGATAATTCGGCAGGCTCAATTTCAATTTGCTGAATCTCTAATTCCTCAACTGTAGAGTCGTACATATCCTTTCCAATAATTGAGAAATCGGCTATTAGGTCTTCAATGGTCTCTGATTTCAACCTTTGCTCATTTACATATTCGAGCAAAAGGTCCATCTTAGTATTAAGACCATCTATCTGATTTTGTATATTTATTTCGCTCATTATTCTTGTTTTATACCGTTACTCTCTTTTTTCCTGCCATTGTCATATCAGCTTCGATGGGCATTTCTTTGCCCTTTAAGAGTATATGCCAATAAATCCATCGGAAAATCACCTTTCCATAATGATTGATTTTAGTATTTTTCAATAGCCCAAAAGGACCAATTCCAGGCAATGGAAAAGTACCTGGTAACGGCTCTGTATCGTAATTGAAATCGATTAAAGCACCCTTGCCATAACCTGTTTCGATATAGCAGTTGGCATGACCATCAAATTTTGCTAATAAAGGTCTTCCCTCAATGGCACTCATCAAATTATCAAACAATATTTCGCTAGCAAAATGAGCTACACTACCTGCTTTGGAAGTTGGGATGTTTGCCGCATCACCAATCACGAATATATTTTCAAATTGATCGGATTGTAATGTATGTTTATTCGTGGGTACAAAGTTCAGATCATCACCCATACCACTGCGTTCAATCATCTCAGAACCCATATTAACAGGCACAATTGTCAATAAATCGAAATCTATTTCCAATTCATCATAACTAATCAGTTTTTTATTATCATTATCAATTTTCTCCAAATAAAAATCAGGAATAACTTTAATATTTTTCTCTGTAAGAAGCTCACTTAGCATTTTTGTAGCCACGGGTTTTGTAAATGCCCCAGGCATTGGTGTCACATAAGTAATATCCACCTTATCACGCATTCCTTTTTTTGCAAAATACGCCTCAGCCAAGCATACAAACTCAATTGGAGCTACAGGGCATTTATAAGGCAACTCACTAATACACATCACCAGCTTACCACCCTTCCAATCCTTTAAGTGCTTTTGAAGTGCTATGGAACCTTCAATTGTATAAAAATCAAATATATCCTTATACCACAATTTATCTTTGAGACCTGGCGTTTCTTCAGGGCAAGTCTGAGTGCCTGTGGCGATAATTAGAAAATCATAATTTAGTACTCGCCCTTCTTGTAAATAAACCTTATTGTTCTCCCCCTCTATTTTATCAATTTCCGAATAAATAAGCTTAACTCCTGGAGGAATAAAATTGGATTTGGGTTTTATTACGTCTTGTTTATTATAGATTCCGAATGGAATAAACAAAAAACCAGGCTGATAATAATGTGTTTTATACTGATCAACAATAGTTATTCTCCATTCATCGTACTCTAATGTATTCCTAAGCTTGTTAGCCATCATAGTGCCCGCTGTTCCAGCACCTAAAATTAGTATATCTTTCATTGTTTCTATTTAGTTTTATTATTGTTTAGCAAAATTACCATTCAATTGTTTATTAAATAACAATACATGATGATAGATGTCACTTTATGATAATAATCATACGCATAAAGAGCGGCAATATCCTTATCTTAGCCAAATGAAATGCGATTGTGACAATTGTGAGCTAAAATCAATATTCTACGCTACCATAAAGGAAAGTGAAGTGGAAGAATATTGTAAAAGTCGCATTGAAAAGGAAGTAAAAACAGGTGAATTAATAATCAGTCAAGGTGATTATATTAATGACTTTATTTACTTAAAAGAAGGCTTGGTCAAATTATATCGCGACACTCCGCATGGTCAACAAATTATTTCTTTAGGAAAACCTCTTGACTTTGTAAGCTTACTATCTGTATTTGGCAACGACACATACTCCTATTCAGTTAGTGCGATTAATGATAGTGTTATTTGTATTTTATCCATAAAAGAAATACGCCAACTTATTCATGAAAATGGAGATTTTGCTTTAAAGATTATTTCCACATTGAATAAAGCATCGGAGCGCATTTTATTCGATCATCTGGATTTAAGTCAAAAACGACTAAATGGAAGAGTTGCATCAGTCTTATTATATTTTGCTGATGTTTTTGGAATGAATAAATATGAGCTTCCAATTACAAGAAAAGAAATAGCACAGTTAGTTGGAATGAGCATAGAGAATGTAATTAGAGCAATTTCTGAATTTAGGCGAGATAATATCTTGAATGTATATGGCAAACGTATTGAAATTGTTGATACTACAATGCTTAGGCGAATACGAGACTTAAACTAATACAATAGTATTACCTAATAATAACAATGAATTTCACTACCGCAATAATTCTTTCTTGTGGTGTGTAACATAATTCAACCCAATAATATTTCCTACCTCTGCGGGAACTCAAATAAACAGTAGTTATATTTTATAATCTAGAAAAAATATCGGTTATTAGATGATGTTGTCGTACTTAAATAACTTACTGAACACCACACGAAAGGATTGCGGCAGAATGGAACAACAGTTCTACCTAATAATCCCATTATTAATGTTTTATATTGTTTATTATTAATTTTCAGTTTGTCAAAAAATGATGGTCAAAGATAATAAAATCTTTTGAGCCTTTTTTAAGCTATTGATATTCGAAATGATGTAGATTTTATTGCGTCAAAGTAATTGAGTTAAAGGTTTCTTCTACTGAACTAAATGAATGACCTTCTTGAATATACTTTAAAGTAATTGCCAATTTAGTATTTTGCTTAGGTTTTGTAGTGAGTATAAGTACCATTCGATCCGGCACTATTGGTTTTCGGGCTAGGTAATCTATTAACTTATATTTTACATCAATAGTATTGGTATGCTCATAAGTAACCACTATATCAAAACAATCAGCCAAATTACTTCCTTTGGGATGCGCATCATCAAAATCATTGTCGGCAAATAGTTTAATATCTAAAATACGATCATTGGTTGAAGCTGGTACTGGGTCACAGGCATAGGCTGTACTTATTAAACCAAAATTATTAAAGCCCTTCTCTAAAGAGGCTGTTGCTCTTAGGTCAGGCTCCATATATATACCGTAAAAGCTATAATAAATAGTATCATGATATATATCGAAAAAGTATAATCGGTCAGGAGTTAAATTATTACCATTATATTGTACTCCTGTTGGATCAAAGTAAATATCCACCACTTCATAAACCGTAGCATTATCACACTTGCTGCACGAAATAATCCCTATTATAGACATTAAAGAAAGTAAGAGAAATATGGTAGCTATTTTTTTTTTCATAATTATAAATTACTTATTAATTGTCACGGTATTCGTAACTAAAGTAAGGTTTCCCAAAGACACTCCATTTTGGCCATATATAATAGTAAATACAAAATCAGTGTTGAATTCAGGAGGAGTATTAAGTGTTAGTGTCATTTCATTAGGAACAATTATTTTCGATTTAAAAAACGCTTGTAAATCCTGCTTTATTAGCATACCATTTCCATAAGGATTGGGTGCTATTACATCAAAATACTCGGCAATATTAGTTCCTTGAGTATGAAGCGAGTCGTAGTCCTTATTTGCAAAGATTTCAATTTTAGTAATATAATCGTTCGTTCTAGGAGTTGGAGGTTTACAGGCATAGGCTGAATTGATTAACCCGAAGGAACTAACTCTTTGATTAAATGAAGCGTATAACTCCTTAACAGGAGTTAAATAAATCCCAAAATCAGCATAATTTATTGGATAAGCATCCAAATTGGTAAGAATCAAGCTTGGTGCTTTTGAAGTATCAAAATCCACACTTACTAACTGCATATCCATATCCACAATTTTATATGTAGACATAAACGGCCCACACTTAGTGCATGATAGCACACCAAATAATGTGGTGACTATCATTACAATAAGTATAAATATCAGTCGATTTTTCATAAGTCCAAAGCCACTATATCCATTTTAATAAAGGAAAATCTTGACGATGAGGTAAATGCTCATGCTTAGGGAAAACCCTAAAAGCAAAGTTTACCACACCCGATTTAGGAAGCTCAATATTGCATTTATAAATGGCTACTCCATCAATCTCCTTATCTAACTCTAAAGGAAAAACATCAGTAATTTGCTGTACTTCCTCATCTTGCTTGTCTCCATGTACCACTTCAACGCCAATATGTTTGGCTAATAAACCATTTAGGCGCAAGCTAATACGAGCTTCAAATATTTCGCCCATACTTAAAGGCCTAATGCTAGAGTCAGGATAACTCACATCAATCACTTCGATATTACTCCACTGTTTAGCAATCGTATTTTTCCATTCTACCATATCACGTGCAATGCGATAATTATCATTGCTTAGCAATTTAGTGCGTATTATTTGTGGTGAGTAGTATTGTTTAGTATAATCATCAATCATACGCTTCATTGTGAAACGAGGTGCAATATCAGCTATATTTTTCTTAATAAACTGAATCCATGCATTGGGAACTCCTTCCGTATTTTTATCATAAAATAGAGGTGAAATTTCATCCTCCATAATTTGGTACAACATAGATGCATCAAGTACATTTTGTAATTCCTGATCGGGGTATGTTCGTTCTTCAGTAAGAGCCCAACCAGCATTTGGGGTATATCCTTCGGCCCACCAGCCATCAAGCACACTCAAATTCAACACTCCATTCATAATAGCTTTTTCGCCACTAGTACCTGAAGCTTCCAATGGACGAGTAGGATTATTCAACCATACATCTACCCCACTAATAAGTTTTTTTGCCAATGATATATCGTAGTTTTCTACAAATAATATCTTTCCAACAAACTGAGGCAGCTTACTAATTTCGACAATACGTTTAATCAAGTCTTGACCTGCCTTATCAGCGGGATGCGCCTTACCAGCAAAAACAAACTGCATAGGCCGCTCTTCATTGTTAATCAACGAATCCAATCGGTCAAGATTATTAAACAGTAAATGGGCTCTTTTGTAGGTGGCAAATCGACGAGCAAACCCTATGGTCAAAACATCGTCACGTAAATTGCGCAATGTATTTAGCATTAATCGAGGGGTCTCTTGTCGAGCCGTCATCTCCGCTTCTAACCGTACTTTCAAATAGTTGATTAGTTTGGTACGCTGACCATTTCTAAGTTCCCAAATTTTACTATCATCAACCTCATATATTTTATCCCATTTCTTCTGTTCGTCTTGATGCTCAAAGAAATCAGTATCAAATGACTGATATAGTTTTGCCCACTTCTTCGATGCCCAAGTTGGCAAATGCACTCCATTAGTTACATAATCGATATAAAGTTCATTGGCATAATAACCTGGGAACATTTCAGCAAACATCTCACGGCTCACACGACCATGGATACGACTTACTCCATTCATTCCTTGCGAAAGTTTTGCTGCCAATATACTCATGGAAAACTTCTCTCCTTGGTCATTAGTATTAACACGGCCTAAGCCCATAAAATCACTCCAGCTTAAGTTTAATCGGTCTGCGTAATGAGGCAAATAAGTACGAATCATGTCTTCATCAAATCGATCGTGACCTGCTGGTACTGGTGTATGCGTGGTAAATAAAGTAGAAACACGCACCACTTCTTTTGCTTCATCAAAACTTAGGTTTTCATCATTGATATACTTTCGTAATCGCTCAAGTCCAATCATGGCAGCATGTCCCTCATTGCAATGATACATCAGGGCATTTTTTTTGATTGCATCCAGCAAACGAATACCGCCTACACCTAATAATAATTCTTGTAAAAATCGATTGTTTTGATCACCTCCATAGAGTTGATGTGTTATTCTTCGATCTTCATGACTATTCTCATCAATATCAGTATCCAACAAATAAAGCTTAACGCGGCCTACATTTATAAGCCATGCTTTGGCATAAAGAACTCGTCCAGGTAATGAAATACCTATAGTTATCCAATCGCCATTTTCATTGCGAACAGGAACCAAAGGCAAATGCGTAAACTTTTGCGGGCTAAATGTAGCCATTTGGTCACCAAATAAAGTTATTTTTTGACGAAAATAACCATAGCGATATAATAGGCCTACTGCAGTGAGGTTCATATTATTATCACTAGCTTCCTTAATATAATCACCTGCTAGTATTCCCAAGCCACCTGAGAAAATCTTAATGGTATCATGCAAGCCATACTCCATACTAAAATAGGCGATTTCGTCTTGATTACCCTTTGGAGTGGCATTCATATAATTTACAAATTTATTATGCACCAAGTCAAGGTTCATCATAAATTCCTTATTTCCCTCAAGGGCTTTTAACTCTTCTATTTCAAGTGCCTCCATCAATGCAACAGGATTATGCTCCACATTAATCCAAAGCTCTGGATCCACACTTTTAAATAATGAGGCAGCTTCAAAATTCCATGTCCACCATAGGTTTGTAGCCAAATCCATCATCGGCTGTAACTTTTCTGGTAGCTGCGACTTAATCAATAATTTTTTCCATTTTGGAGCTTCCGAAGGAATTTGTTGAAATTTAGTTCCTACTTGGTGATAAAATTCTCTATCCATTTCATCAATGCGATTCTCGGCTTTTTCAATGGCTATATGATATGCCTCTTGATACTTACCAACAAGGTTTTTCCAAAGAGCCAAACGTGAAAGCTCAAAAGCATCTTTATGTGCCTTTGTTTGACTCTTTTCATTCATTAGAAAATATTTATTTATACCATCAGCAATTTCAAGGTGAATATCATTTTGGTCATCACGCTCAATTACAACAGCTCCATCATTCCCTTCAAGCACTTTCTCTTTTATCCAAACACCAAAACCTGCTAAAGTGGTTGTAATAGTAGGTACGCTAAATGCTAAACTCTCCATTGGAGTATAACCCCAAGGCTCATAATATGAAGGAAACACCGATAGATCAAACCCTATTAGTAAGTCGTAATATTCCATATTAAAAACACCATCATGCCCATCTAAATATACTGGAGCAAAAATTACCTTTACCTTGGAATCCTGAGTATTTAATAAGTTCAATTCTTTAATTAAACTCATACTTGGATCAAACTGTTCATTATATATGTGATGTGTTAAATGTTGTGGCTCAGTATTGTTTTCAATCCCCTGCAACCTGTCAACTACCACCATGTTTGGATTGGAATGGTGTGCTGGCACTGCAATAACAGCTACTATATCTCTTGAATTATCATCAGCTTCATCTGCTAATTTCTTTAAGGCTTTTATAAAAACATCAATACCTTTATTCTTAAACTCATAGCGGCCACTATTAATCACAAAAAATGGATTATTCAATTCATAACCAATAGCTGCTTCAACAACATCGGTAATCTTATTTCGTGCAGTCTCACGTTTCTGTTTGTATTCTTTATCCTTGGGGACAAATAAGTCTTCAAAGCCATTTGGAGTAACTACATCGGGTTCTTTTTGTAATAAATATTTACACTCATTTGCTGTAATATCGCTTACAGTAGTAAATGAGTCGGCCACACGTGCCGCAATAGACTCCAAAGAATATTTGGCTGTAATATTGAACCTACTAGCCAATGCTTGGGGATTGTAATTATCTAAATTACCGTAAAGCGGCATTTTATTTCCTGCAATTGTACGGCCCAAAATAGTTGCGTGGGTAGTAAAGGTAGTGGCAATTTGTGGCAGCTTGTCTTTTATATATAATACTCCTGAGCCAGTCATCCATTCGTGAAATTGTGCTACTACCCTATCATTATCTGATAAAAAGAAATCATGATAAGACCTAATAATTTCTGCAGCCGCATAACCAAACATTGCTGGTTCAATATAATCCCATTCACCCTTTAATGAATCGAGTTTATACTTCTCCCAAAAATTGGAAAATATTTCATCTTTTCTTGAAAAATATGGAGTGAAATCAACCAATATTGCAATGGGATTACCTGCAATATTCCAACGTCCTATTCGAAACTTAAAACCCTCTGATTTTGCTTGTGAAGTCCAATTAGACAACAGGTTTTTATCTTCTATAAAAACATCCTTGTCGGCATTCTCATTTACTAAATCTGGTCCAATCAGAATCAAGTTATCACCTTGCTCATTAATTAAACTTTTCGCTTTGGTCGCAATAACCGTGTTTATTCCACCAACCTTATTGCATACTTCCCAACTTACCTCAAATATTATATTTGCTTTATTCATTAATTATCAATTCTTTATTATAAATATTTTCCTAATTTTCCTAAATACTTTGCATTAAATCTATAGCCTACTTTAAAATTAAAAAATACATTTGCTACAGATAAGTTTACCCTATCAAAAAAGAAATAATCCCTTTCAATGTTTAAGCTCAAGGATGTAAACCATTTCTGGTTATTATATCCTACTACCATTTTTGTTTCAACTATTGGAGCCCATGTATTCACAGTTTCCTTATTCTCATCCCCAAATAAATTGTTTTTATTGTATGAAACTCCTATTCCAAACAAGCCCGATGTGTAAAAGCCCTTATGTGTTAAGGAAAATGCTACACCTGGAGCAGCTTTAAATGACCATACATCCAAATCACGCACCATATCTATTTCCGAAGCATAATTTAATGTATCGATTATTAAATATTTTCCTGATATATCATACCTATTAGCCCCTCCCATAATAAATAATGATACGGCCGATTTCTTTTGAATGTTATAATTCTTAAAGTTTGCATCAAAATTATACTTTTTAGAAAAGAAATAATTTAGGGCAACGCCAACTTGTCTTAGTTCAATATCCTTTCTAATTTGAACCTCTCCAAGACTATCATGCATTAAATCAGATTTTTGAAAGCCCTTGAAATCTCGATATCTAAGTTCACCATAAAAACGGTGATAAGAATATCCGCCAGCAAAGCTAAATGCCTCAGAGTTTTTCAATTCATCAATATTTGAGTAAGGAATCTGAAAACTAAAACTAAATCCAATACGATAAAAAGACATTCCAAAGCCCACACTTGTTGACACTCGAGAAGTAAGTTTAGATTGATACACACCTTTCTTGAACTCAGGGTCTTCAAATTGCAACTCAAGGTATGCGCTTTCCGCCATGGGGTACAATGTAAACTGGTTCTTCGTAAGATGAACGTAGTTAGTGTCGAATTGAGCCTTGGCACTTACCAATGAAACAAAAAAGAAAAGAAATAACAAAAAATATCTAAACATTCACTCTAGCTCTTTTTCTTCAAGTGACTCAAAATTCGTCTTCTTGCATTTTTACGTTCATTATCACTAAAACCCTTCTCACTTTCAGAACTAGTTTCAAAGTCCTTCAAAACTTTATTACTTACATTTGATAATATCTTGTCTTTTAATCTGTCAGATGATTTATGTAAAGCTTTCATTAAAACATCAGATTCAAATTTTGACAGTAGCGATTTTAGCTTAGCATTGGATAAATTCTCTAGATCTGCAAAGCGATATGCTTTAAATTCTTCCGTTTCTATAGACTGCTTAAGCTTGGGTGTCTTGTTTTTCTTTGACTCCGTCTTAAGTTTTTTACCTTTTGTATTTACACATTCATTTACACGTATTATAAAATCTGAAAGCACATTCATATAGTTTATAAATGCCTCGTAAGGAGTATCATAATGATTGAAATACATATGAACATCACCATCAGAGAAAAACTTAGTACACATATAATAGAAATGGTCACTTGTTTGCAAATACTCCCAATCTTTTTGAATATGAATATTGTCACATTGTTTTACCCGTGCTTCTAATTCGTATAGTTTATCAAATGCTTCATCTTGCAATTCATTTCCTAACCAAGCAGTTAGGTCACGCTCTTCGTCAGCCCATGAGATTGGGTTAGGAACATGAATAGCTGATACCGGCTGCAAATGTTTCGACAGCTCAGATGGCGTATTAAAAGTGAAATTTGTATTAGACATCACTTTTTCAGGTAATGCTCGCATAAATTCAAAAATACCCGTTTCGGTCCATTGGTGTTCGCCAAAGGTTTCGTAATCCATAAATAAGTTTACCACCTCTTCTTTTTCATCAATCTCATTTAACCAACCAACAAACTTTTCGGTGGTCAATGGCCACGATTCCCACGATTGTTGAGAAAAACGAAAGGCAATATCGTCGCTTAATTGAAAGTTCTTTAGCAGCAATTTTAATTTAGGATTTATGGCATTAGCATACATATAATTTGGCGATTTCCATCCTAAAACATGCTTTGCTCCTTCCGTTAACATAGTTTCAAAACCCATGTCAGCCACCATAGAGCCTATATCATCTGAATATATTAACTCTGTATTACGAAATGTTGTAGGTTTCACCCCAAACAAATCCATAATTTTTGCCTGATGCTCTCTTACTTGTTTTGTAAACTCATCTTTACTTTTTAATGCAGAAAGCGAATGGGTATAGGTTTCTGAAAGAAATTCAACAGAACCTGTTTTGGCAAGCTCACGAAAGCTTTCAATCACATCAGGAGTATATTGTTCAAATTGATCAAGCGCAGTTCCTGAAATAGAAAAACTAACTTTAAACATGGAACCAAACTCTTTAATTGCCTCTAAAAGCAATTGATTCATTGGTATATAGCATTTATCAGCAACTCTTCGTGCTATAAATCCATTTTGATATTCGTCAAAGTATTCATGATCTTTACCAATATCAAAAAAACGATAATGCTTTAACCTATAAGGTTGATGTACTTGAAAATAAAAACAAATTGATCTCATACTATATATTTTAACTGTTGTTGTCTTTTTTATTTATCCTAAAACGACATACGTTTTAATCATTTACTAATTGCAAATAAACATCCTTTACATTTGCCGCAGCATTATCCCATTTTAAGTTATCTACTTCTATCTTTCCAAGCGACTTAAACATACCTGATAGTCCATCATAATGAAGCAGCCCATAAATAGAATCTGCCAAAGCATCAATATCCCAAAAATCAACTTTAAGAGCATGGTTAAGCACTTCAGACACTCCCGATTGTCGGGAAATCACCACAGGCACACTGCTTCGCATGGCCTCTAAAGGCGAAATACCAAAAGGTTCGGATACCGAAGGCATTACATAAACATCACTAAGAGCAAACATCTGATCCACTTCACTTCCTTTTAAGAAACCTGTAAAATGAAACTTGGTAGCAATCTTCAATTCTGCTACTCGTTTAATCATTTTATTCATCATATCGCCAGAGCCTGCCATTACAAATCGTACATTATCATCCTTTTGCAATACTTTATATGCCGCTTCGATAAAATATTCAGGCCCTTTTTGGAAGGTAATTCTACCAAGGAAGGTGACAATCTTCTCTTTCACCCCTCTTTCTATTCCATAAAACTCTTTTTTATCATTGGGTTCCACAGCATTATGCACTGTAAAAACTTTAGCAGGATCGATACCATATTTTTCAATTACAATATTTCTTGTCAAATTGCTTACTGCAATTACTCGATCAGCAGCCTGCATCCCTCGACGTTCAATATCGTAAACTTGTTGATTTACATTTTCGCCAGACCGGTCAAACTCCGTAGCATGCATATGAACAACAAGCGGTTTTCCACTTACCTTTTTTGCAGAAATTCCTGCTTCATAGGTTAACCAATCATGGGCATGAATAATATCGAAATTCTGATTCTCTGCCACTTGCGCAGCAATAAGTGCATAACGTTTCACCTCATCCATAAGGCTAGCACCATATTTACCACTAAAGCTAAAGTTCTTTGAATAAACCGATTCATTCTCTTTAGAATGGTGTTCATGCTTTCGAGTAATACGATAATACTCATCTTCTCCAGCATAAGGAATCAATGTAGAGTTTATCTCAATATACTCCAAATCATTCCAATACTCTTGAAAAATCTTATTTTTAACATCTAAATTTTCATCACTGGCATTCACCAGTCGAATATCCTTATCCTCATCTCCATAAGCTTTTGGAACTACAAAGGTTACACTTACATCATTATTCATCAAGCCTTTTGTAAGCCCATAACAAGCAGTACCTAAACCTCCAGTAATATGAGGTGGAAATTCCCAACCAAACATTAACACTTTCATTTTGCACCTCCTTTTTTATTCAAATCTTTTCCTGACTTTACTTTTTCAATAAGCTGCATGGCTCGTAATACCTCCGACACACTCCATGCTTGCGAAATAGCACCTTTAGCTTCATGAGGAGGGTCTCCATCATAAATCTCTGAAATACTTCCAATACCATGTTCGTGCATAGAATCTTCGAATTGCTCAATATGCCATTCCATTTTCCGTAGGCCAGATTTTCCATGTATTTTCAAATATCCCTCAACAAAATGCCCCATTAACCATGGCCAAACAGTTCCTTGGTGGTATTGCTTATCTCTACTTGCCTGATCTCCAGTATAATGACCTTCGTAATATTTATTTTTTGGTGATAATGTACGTAAGCCTTTCACTGTTAATAATTCTGACTCTATTTTATAAATTACCGACTCTCGCTTATCCAACGAAATGGGAGAATAAGGTAAAGAGCATGCAAAAACCATATTGGGACGTACATCCCACGATTTGAAATCCTCATTTACATAATCGGCCAAATAGGACTTTTCGTCATCCCAAAAGGTCTCTGTAAATACTCTAGGAAACTCATCAGCAATACCTTGCCATTTTTCAATAAATGCTTTATCATTAAATTTCTTTGCAAGTTCTAAGGTAAACATAATTGCATTATAAGCTAAAGCATTTATTTCAACAGGCATTCCTATTCGTGGAGTAACCGCTTTACCATTACTTAAGGCATCCATCCATGTGAGCGCCTTGCCAACAGTACCACCAGAAATCAAACCATTATCATGCATTTTGATATTATAATCCGTCCCATTACGAAGGCCTTCCAATATCATATTAAGTTTCTTGAAATATAACTTCCAAACTTGTTTATAATCGCCCGTTTGCTCCGCATACTTTTGTACCGCCCAGAAAAACCACAAAGGCGCATCAATAGAATTATACGAGGCCTCATGTTTGCTACCAATATTTGGAAACAAAGGACCATTTAACTCGGAGCTCATGGTATCTAATACCGCTTTACATTGCTTTTCTTTGCCATTGGTAAGTGTTAAGCCGGGCAAAGAAATAAAAGTATCCCTACCCCATCTACCAAACCATGGAAAACCTGCAACCACCTCGGTTCTATTATCTATTGTTTGGATAAACTGGTCGGCCGAATTAAGCAAACAATTCTTAAAGCTTGATCGCGGAATTCGCTTCTTTAGCTCAGATTTAAATGTTTTGTTCAAAGCCGATGGCTTTATTTCATCAAGACTAGCCGAAAGAATTACACTCTCTCCTTTTTTAAGTGAGAACTCGAAAAAACCAGGAACAAATAAATCCTCTTGAGATTCATATCCTCGTCTTCTTTCTTCCGAATACTCTATATTATAATACCAATCAGGCACATGCACATATTCCACTTCTTTTGAAAACTGCATATACAATGGAGAATATCCTTGATACATTTTGAATCTCGCACCATTTTTTACGGCAATATATTTCGTTTCCACCCATTCGTTTGCCTTACTAAGTTTATGCCTTTGTCTATAAGCAAGAAAGGGTTTTAGTCGGATGGTTGTTTCTGAATTACAATCCTCTAAAGTATATTTTAGTAATAATTGATCAGAATCTGATGAGAACAATGTTTCAACAGAAAAAATAACTCCACCAACTCTATAGGTTATTTTAGGAATGGGGTCTGATTGAAGTTCACGAACATACTTATGACCCTTAGGCTGAAAAACACCATCTGGATATTGATGAATGCCAAAATTAAATTCGGCATCATGCTGAATAATTGTAGGGTCAATCGTTGATAATAAAACATGTAATTCATCATCAATAGCAGGTTGAGGAACCACCAACAAACCATGATACTTTCTTGTATTACAACGAATCAAACTTGTGCTAGAATATGAACCCTTACGGTTTACTCTTAATAATTCTTTATTCAGTGAATAAGACAAATTGATTAATTGCTTCTTATCGAAATCTATATAAGCCATAATACTAAGCTATTAGGGAAAATTCATTATGATTAATAATCTATACAAATATAATAGAATTATACATGTAAATAATGTGATTTTGAATCGTAACAATAAAATAATATAAGGCTTTTTGATTCTAAAACAATGACTCAAAAAAAAGCGAGTTTGTAAGTTGAGAATAAGGATATTACATTAATATTTATTGAATGAACTTAACATATTATCAATTTATTGTTGTGTTTGATTAACCTTTTGTAATAAAGTGCTATTAAGTTGATTTTAAAAATCTATTTCATCATTTCATCAAGTTTGAAAGTCCTACTACAACAATTCGATAAGTTGTAAAAACAATGAATAAATAAGCCTTTAAGATAAGATGTCCATTCCTTTTAAGAAGAATTAACTATTTATTTTTCAGATTTTTATACTTGTATATAATAAAAGACTACTTTCGCGCCCAATTAGTAACCAGCTGTGGGTATGTCATTATTAGACTTTTAGCAAAGTTTCAGGGGCGTTCGATTAACAGGCGCATGTGAAGGGCGATATACAACAGCTAAAAATTATAATATGATTACATTTGAAAACAGCGGGCTTCGTGATGAATTGTTGCGCGCAATTAAAGAGATGGGTTTTAACGAGCCTACAGAAATTCAAGGCCTTACTATTCCTCAACTGGCAAAAAGCGATGAAGATTTAATCGCATTAGCTCAAACAGGAACCGGAAAAACTGCCGCATTTGGCCTTCCTCTATTAAACCATATCAATGCCGATTCGAAAGAAACACAAGGGCTGATTCTTTGCCCAACTCGTGAGCTATGCTTACAAGTGGCCAAGGATATAGAGAATTATGCAAAATACTACAATAAGTTTCGTGTAACCGCTGTTTATGGTGGTGCCAGTGCTGAAACCCAGATTAAAGAACTTAATCGTGGCGCACAGGTTGTTGTAGGAACACCAGGGCGTACATTAGATCTAATTAAACGTCGTAAACTAAAAGTAGGTGCTATTCGCGTATTGGTTTTGGATGAAGCTGATGAGATGCTAAGTATGGGATTTAAGGACGACTTGGATTCTATTTTAGAAAACACTCCTTCTGAGCGTCAAACATTACTATTCTCGGCAACCATGCCACAAGAGATTGTGAATATTTCGAAGAACTATATGAATAAGCCGATTCAGATTTCGGCAGGTAAACGTAATGTTGGAGCCACTAATGTGGATCATGAATATTATGTAGTAAAAGCAAGCGACCGCTACGAAACATTGAAGCGTATTGCTGATATGCATCCAAATATTTATGGAATTGTTTTTTGTCGTACCCGACGCGAAACTAAAGAGGTAGCTGACAAAATGATGAAGGACGGATATAATGCTGATGCATTACATGGTGATCTTTCTCAAGCACAACGCGACCATGTAATGAGTCGTTTTCGCAATAGAGTATTACAAATATTAGTAGCTACTGATGTGGCTGCCCGTGGTTTAGATGTGAATGAACTAACCCATGTAATTAACTATAATCAGCCTGATGAGGCTGAAATATATATTCACCGAAGTGGTCGAACAGGAAGAGCTGGAAACAAAGGTATTTCGATTTCGATAATGCATAGACGTGAATTGAATAAGGTTGGTCGTTTGGAAAAAATGGTTGGAAAGAAATTCAAGCAATGCCAAGTCCCTAGCGGACAAGATATTTGTGGAGTTCAACTATTTAACCTTATCGGAAAAATGGAGCAAACAGAGGTTAACCATGAGCAAATAGAGCCATTTATTGATTCTATTTATAACAAGCTAAGCGAAATGAGTCGCGAAGAATTGATTCAGAAGTTTGTTTCAGTTGAGTTTAACCGTTTTCTAGCCTACTATAAAAATGCACGTGACCTTAATGCTGCTGCCAATGAGCGTGGTGGACGCGGAGAACGTGGTGAGCGTGGAGAACGTGGAGAACGAGGTGAGCGTGGAGAACGTTTTGAAAAGAAACGCAAAGGCGACCGCAATTCAGAAGGATTTGTTCGTTTCCATATCAATGTAGGATCAAAAAACAATGTGGCTCCTCCCCAACTTATTGGCTTAATTAATGATGCCACACAAACACGAAATATTGAAATTGGACGTATTGAGATATTAAAAAAGTTCTCTTTCTTTGAAGTTCCTGAAAAAGATAAAAATAGCATTATAAAATCCTTTGAAGGTGTTGATCATGATGGTGTTACCATTGTAGTTGAAGAAGCTCAAGCATCGACACATGGCGATAGTCGTGGTGGCGATCGTGCTCGCTCACCTCGAAAGAGTAAATCCTATGGTAAAGGTGGTGGAAGCCGCAAAAGCTATGGTCGTGATGGTGGCCGTGATGGTAGCCGTGATCGTAAGTCGAGTCGTAGTGGCGGAAACTCTAAACGTTTCTCGGGACGTAAAGGACGTTAGACATTAAAAGGATAGTATCTTTTTATTAAGATACCTTTATATCATTAAAGACCATGAAATGCAACATAATTGCATTTCATGGTCTTTTTTTTATTTCTGTTTAGTAATGCCTGGGATTCACTTTAGTGTTGACTTAATAATGTTAAAATGATTCATAATCAAACATAAAAACATATTCAATATTCATATATTGAGATACTTAATGAAAATATGAAGAGAGAATTATTGAATGCATCTATATCTTTATAACACTAGATAAAGTAAGAGAAATGACGGACTACTAGGCAAGTTGATTTTAACTTTTTAATAGGACACTAAAGCGCTTAATTATAAAACAGCTTGCTTTATTTCCTACCTTTGGCATTCAACATAAAAATGAAATAATGGCCCTATTCCAAGCATCAGTTATTAAAAATAGCCTCAGTAAGCAAGATAAGGTAGTAATTGCAAAAGCCTATAAAAAATTCAAAGATTACTTTTTCAACCCCACTATACAAGAAAATATACGCAAAAGCAAGGAGGAACAATTTCAAGAGGGCTTTTTACGAGAGCTATTTGTTAATGTATTGGGTTATACCATTAATCCAAATCCTGATTATAACCTTACCACGGAATTTAAGAATCAAACAGGAGCCAAAAAAGCTGATGGAGCCATTTTAGTTGACGGCAAGGCTGTAGCTGTGGTGGAACTAAAATCTACCAAAACCAAAGATCTTGAAAGTATTCGCCAACAGGCCTTTGATTATAAATCAAATCAAGCAAACTGCATCTATGTAGTTACTTCCAACTTTGAACGATTGCGATTCTATATTGAAAACTCAGTTGAGTTTGAAGACTTCGATTTGTTTACTCTGAATGAGGAGCGGTTCGAATTGCTCTATTTTTGCTTGGCTAGTAAAAACCTATTGAACAATCTTCCCTTGCAAACCAAAGAGGAGTCTGTTGTAAAGGAAGCAAAGATTACCAAACAGCTCTATGCCGATTATTCTCTTTTCAAAAGAGAGATTTTTAGGGATATTGTAAAGAAGAATATGGATAACCCAAGCTTGCTAAAATTGACAGATAAAGATATTAAGAAGACTCTGTTTAAGAAAACGCAAAAGCTAATGGACCGTTTTCTATTTATTTTCTTTGCCGAAGATAAGCAGTTGATTCCTGCCAATTCTATTACGAAGATTAACGATAAGTGGCAAGATGATGTAGATTTTGGTGAAGACAAAAAGCTCTACGAGCTCTATAAACAATACTTTCATGTATTGGATATTGGACGGCCCAAAAGCGGCAAACGCCAGGAGATATTTGCCTATAATGGAGGCTTATTCGAGAAAGACTCTATTCTGGATGCGCTAATTATTGATGATGCATTATTGAAAAAGCATACAGCCATTCTTACCGCTTATGATTTTGACACTGATGTGGATGTAAATATCTTAGGACATATATTTGAAAACTCATTGAATGAGATTGAGAGTATTAATGCCGAGATTGAAGGTCTTGAATTTGATAAACAAAAAACCAAACGGAAAAAGGATGGTGTATTCTATACTCCCAAATATATTACTAAATATATAGTAGATAATACGGTAGGCAAACTATGTAAGGAGAAAAGGCAAGAACTGGATATTAATGACGAAGTCTATCTTTTTGCCAAGCAGCGAAGCCGCAAACGAATAGAAAACCTCGAAGAATATCGTAAATGGCTATTACAATTAACCATTTGCGACCCTGCCTGTGGTTCAGGAGCATTCCTAAACCAAGCATTGGATTTTTTGATAAAAGAACACGCCTATATTGATGAGCTTACCGCCAAATACAATAATGAACCAATGCTACTATCTGACATTGAAAATAGCATATTGGAGCATAATATTTATGGAGTAGATATTAATGAAGAATCCGTTGATATAGCCAAACTATCGCTTTGGTTGCGCACTGCCCAAAAAGGACGGAAGCTAACCTCCTTAAACACCAATATTAAATGTGGCAATTCTCTAATAGACGACCCAAGCGTGGCAGGTGATAAAGCCTTTAATTGGCAAAAGGAATTTCCAGAGATATTTGCTAAGAAAAAGAAAAAAGCTTGGCATATAACAACAGCAACACATAATTCTAGGTATTCGCAACGTATGTTCGATAATCATGTAAAATTAGGTGATGCAGTATGGATAGATGAAAAAGATGAAATAATAATAACTGAAACAATTGCCGAAATAGTAAAAAAAGATAAGCTAAATGTAATAGAATATAATGTATGTGGCGACCATATGCACCTACTACTGGTATGTGAGGAAGACGATCGCGATGGAATAGTAGGAAAAATAAAATCGATGACCTCCCGCGCTGTGAATATAGCCTCGGGGAAAACGGTAGTAGCGAATCACGCAACAATGGGGCATGCCCCATTGTCCGCCTCGATGGCGACTACTGCTAGAGAGCATGCCCCATTGTCCGCCTCGATGGCGACTACTGCTAGAGGGGAAACGCAGACGAAACTATGGACGCAAAAATTCGGAAATAGCGAGATAAAAGATGAAGACTATCTAAATAACGCAATAGAATATATCCGAAACAATAGAATAAAGCACGAACTACCCGTAAATAAAGAGATAGAGAAGCTGAAAAAAGAATTCCTATCTTCAGTAGACGATGCATTCCGAACAGAATATAATGGTGGTTTTGATGTTGTTATTGGGAATCCGCCTTATGTGAGACAGGAGCTATTTAAGGAATTCAAACCATTTTTAGAAGAGAAATATTATACGTATCAAGGTACTGCTGATTTATATACTTATTTCTTTGAATTATCAGTTGACAGATTATTATCCAAAAGAGGTGTTTTCAGCATAATCGTTGCTAATAAATGGATGCGTTCCAATTATGGTAAACCTCTTCGTAAATGGATGAATAGTCGAGAAATAGTTGAAATTATAGATTTTGGTGATTTACCTGTATTCTCTGATGCAAGCGCATATCCATGTATTATATCACTTACAGCCAATAAGCCTAAAGAGTTTCTTAAGGCAACAAAACCTACTAATCTAAATTTTTCTGATTTGGACTTACTTGTTAAGAGTAGTAGTTTTTCTGTTGCAACAAAAAGTTTAAACGAAAATAGTTGGGCTCTAGTAGGAAATAAAGTGAGTGAATTAATCGAATTACTAAAAGGAAAAGGAGTTTCATTAAAAAATTATGTGAATTCAAAAATCTTCTACGGTATCAAGACTGGAATGAATGAGGCTTTTATTATTGAAAGTGAATTTAAAGAACAAATAATCAAAGAGAATCCTAATTCAAGTACTTTAATTAGACCATTTGTTGCAGGTAAAGATATTAAGAGGTATCATGTAGACTTTCAAAATAAGTTTCTAATAGTAATTCCTAGTGGTTGGACTAATACTAATAGAAAGGAAGATGACCCTTTCTGTTTTCTTAAAGAACATCATCCAATAATTACTGAGCACTTATCTAAATATAAAGACAAACTTGCTATACGCTCAGACCAAGGGGATTACTGGTGGGAATTGAGAGCGTGTGCTTATTATAATCAGTTTAATGACCAGAAGCTTTTACTACCCGACATTTCAACCAGAGGAAATTTTGCATTAGATATTGATAATAAATTGTATACTGTTAATACAGCATATATTATTGGCAATGCTGACATTTTTTTGCTAGGCACTTTAAATTCCAAGCTAATTACATTTTACTATAAAAACATTTCCCCTATGGTTAGAGGAGGGTATTTAAGGTTCATTTATCAATATTTAGTCGATATACCGATAGTTGAATTTATTGATTCAAAAAAGCAACAATTCACTCATATTGTTGAAGAAATGAATATAGCAACAAAACTTAAGGAAGAAAAACTAAACCAGTTTTCAAATTTCTTAAAATCTCAATTCCAATTAGAAAACCTTCCTAAAAAACTCCAAAACTGGCACGAATTAGAATTTGCAGATTTCATAAAAGAGCTAAACAAAGCCATAAAAAAAGCTGGAGGCGATAAGCTAAGTAAGATGGATGAAATGGAGTGGATGGAGGTCTTTGAAACCAAGAAAACCGAAGCCCAAGCCATAAAAACCGAGATAGATAAAACCGACAAGGAAATAGACCAAATGGTGTATGCGCTTTATGGCTTAACTGAGGAGGAAATTAAGATTGTGGAGGGGAATTAGTAATTGAAGATATAACATAGCTTACACTGAAACTAATGATGGTGCAAAAAAAAAGCTCCGAAGTAAAACTCCGAAGCTTTTTGCGGTCTGGACGGGACTGGACACCTCTTTATCTCACTTTCCGCTACTTTCCCTTAATAGTACTTATATAGTTGATTTTATGTTTGATAAAATCAAATATTGAACAAATGTGAGCTGTTTAGGGATAGTAAAAACAAGTAATTCTGTCCCCGAATCTGTCCACCTCATGTGTCCACCGTATTGAAATTTAAATTATCTTTGCACCATTAACAAAATACAAATTATAATATTTACTAAATCAATATATCATGAATAGATCAAATTTTTACTTGAAAGACGCTAACGCGAAAAATAACACTTCGATAGTTCTATCTTTTAACTATGGAGGTAATAGATTAAGAATTGCTACTAATAAATCAATTAATCCAGATTTATGGATTAAACAAAAACAAAGAGCAAAAACTAATGGATATCCTGAGAACGCTGATTTGAACGAAGTTCTTGACGAAATATCAGCTGCATTTAATAGCGTATATAATGAGTTTGTTAGAAATAATCTAGAACCAAGCAAAGACCAACTTATAAATGCCTATAAAAAGAAGCTGCAAAAAGGAAGTGCAGTGCCAATAATAGCAAAAAAGACATTCTGGGATGTCTTCGATGAATTTGTGGAATACAAAAGAACAAGAGTAAGCAAAGATGTTTTTAAAGATTATAATAATTCTTTGCGTAAACATTTATTAATGGTTGAACCTCAACTTCAAAGAAAGTTAAGGTTTGATGATTTTAAGAATGTACCAAATGGTTTTATGGAGAAATTAGATTTTTACTTAACGTATGTTGCGTTGAATGCGAAGAAGGAAAAGGGGCTTATGGTAAATACAATTGGGAAGCAATATAAAAACTTAAAAGTTTTTTTTAATTACTGTTTTGACAAAAGTATAATAGAGCATTTCAGTATTAAGCATATAGTTAGCATAACAGAGGAAACTTATAAGGTTTTCCTTAGTAAAGAAGAATTAGATAAGATATTAGAGCTTGACATAGAAAGTAAAGAATTAGAGCAGCAAAGAGACCTCTTTATTTTAGCCTGCTTCACGGGGCTTAGATATGGAGATCTTCTTGCATTGAAGCCTATTCATATCCATAATGATTCAATAAATATGAAAATGGAAAAAACAGGGGTTAGAATAATTGTCCCACTCAATCCTTTTGCTAAGCATATACTGAATAAATATAAAAATGATATTCCGAAGCCTAAAACCTCGTCTGATTTTAATAATGCGATTAGAGAAGTTACTAAATTAGCTAAGATTGATTACAAGATTGAACAAGTGTACAAACATGGAAATACTAAAAGGACAGAAGTACTTAAAAAATATGAAATGGTTTCCTCACATACAGGGAGAAGATCTTTTTGTACAAACTTATTTCTGGCGGGTATGCCTACTGAAACTATAATGGTTTTTAGTGGGCATAAAACTGTTCACTCATTTATGAGATATTTAAAAATAGATTCAGAAATTGCAGCTGAAAAATATCGAGATAAGTTCTTTGCCTAAACCAGAAAATTGATTAATTATTGTAAACAAATGACGATAAAAGAAAAGTTATTTTCAAGAAGGTTTTTTACCTCGCTCGATTGACATTTATAATAATCCTTTTCTTTATTGTATTCAAATATCTGAATTGCTAGGTCACAAAAACGTCGAAACCACCAATCATTAATATCTTTTTATCCATTTTTATCTATCTAAAATATTCAAATTTCTCATAACTATCAACTTACTTTCATTTTTTGCAAATAAATCTTCAATTGAATCAAAGCAATATAGTTAATAAAAATAATCGTTTCATAATTACTGTTTCACAAATTTACCACTAAAAACAATCTCCCCATCAGACTCCAAGCGAACAAAATAAACACCCGATTTTAATTCCCCAATATCAACCCGATACTCATTATCCAAAGCTGATAGTAACTGCTGTTTGACTAATGCGCCCGATACTGAATAAATACTAAGCTCATAATCTTCTGTTGGGCTTTGCTCAAAGCGAAGCCTAAAATTATCGGTAGCAGGGTTGGGGTAAAGTAGTGGCTTTTGCTTTTTTATAACCAGTGTATTCTCTTCCACTCCAACAGTAAATGCTGCTTGGGTCATTCCCATGCTATCGGTTTTTACTAACCATGAGTTTGTAAAACCAGCTCCTTGTACACTTGCAAAGCCACCAAAAAGGAAACCTCCATCATCGCAAACAATTAAATCGTTTAGTTGAAGATCCACATTGTCTGTATCATTCCAATTATGGGCATAATAGCGACACCATAAGCTGTCTCCATTTTGGTTCAATTTTAATATTATACCTCTACTTGCACCATAGGTTGAATCTGGACTTACTACATGAGCAGTGCCTGAAACCACTAAATTACTGTCTTTGGTAATATTAATATTGATTGATTGGTCTAATGTAATGTTTTGAAAACTATAATAAATTTGATAGTTCTTGCGCCATATTAAAGTTTTAGAATTAATATTAAACATTAAAACATCTAATTTATTTGGATAACCATTTTGGGAATAAATATACGAACTACCAATTACAATAATACTATCATTAAGAAATGTGATATCTTGAGCCATTCTATGTATGTTACTGGTCGTTAATGGGTATGTCCATTGCGTTACTCCATATTTGTTTGCTTTAATAAGGTAGAAAGTGTTGTTTGCAACGCTTAGATATACATAACCACTATCTAATGGATTAACTTCAATATCATACGATTGTGAATTAAAGTTATTACTATAATAATTTTGAATATTCCCATTACTATCAATTTTCATCAAAAAACTTCTATTTACATAACCTATACAATCTTTATTATAATTGCCAACAACAATATATCCTCCATCGGGGGTTTGTTTTATATCGGAGAGCTTTATAACCGAATTGTTAGGGTTTTGTAATGATATTGCAGTATCAGGGTGATAAAAAATCTTTGTCCAAATAGTATCCAAATTATAATCGAATTTAGCTAAAAAACCACTAACCCAACCTGCTGTGTCTTTTATGCCTCCACAATAAAGAAAACTTGAATCTCTTGTTAAAATAAAAGCATGACCATCATTTACATCAGTACCCCAATACTTATTATTTATGAATATTAATGATGAATCAATAGTAATACCTGCTTTATTAATCTTTAATATGCCATAATTCTGTTTGTAATCTATACCCATTTGACCCAAAAGGGCATAATAAGTACTATCATTGGAGATGAGACTATATATACTTGTAGTACCATTAAAAGGGTACAAATACTTATTAAAGGTAGTGTCTTGTGATTTCAGATTATTAAAACTAAACAATAGTAAAATCATTAATAAAAAATGTCTCATTACCTGCTGGGAGGTAATTTACACCATCTGACATTCGCTGATACTTACCAATTCCTGGGGGCATAATTGCAATATCATACTCATCGTTGCTCATATCATTACAAAACAATTTTAAGCCATTACCATTATTAACATCCCTATTATCATCTTGTGCTTGTATGGCTGCTAATAGATTTGTAAAAGTATTATTATAAATCTCATTATTATCATCCCCTGAATTACCAATAACAATACCTCTACCGCCAGTCCACGTATTAGCCCCAATAAATGAGTTTTCCTCTACTTTAAAGCCATCGCTACCATTAAGGAATATGCCATAGGGATAAGTTACGTTTCCTGATTGGCTCGATTCTGAAACTTGAAAGTTAGACCTATTAACCACAGCGTTTTTAGTATTAATAAGTTGCACGCCATGATATACGTTTACAAAATCAGCTTGATCAATATTAACCACTGCTGATGTAGCTGCATTAGAATTTGACGCATATACACCATAATACAAACCCTCGAAATAGTTTTTATCTAAGTCGTTACATGGCGAAGGTGGAGTTGTAGGATTGGCATCATTACATATTGCATTTACATTAATTGCTGCATCAAAAGACGCAATGCCTGTTGCTCTATTGTTGGTACTTAAACCTATCTGCTTATTGATAAATGAATTTCCATTGATTGAGACTCTATCAACATCATATAAACCAATAAACCAATGACCAGTATGTCCATCAAGCATATTTGCATTTAGCTCAAATTCGGTATTATAAATATGGCTTAGATTAATAGAGCGATTTGGGCTATGGTAACTGCCTATCCAAATAGATTTATTATTGTTGATAAACTTGGCTCCGTTAGTATATATAATACCACCGTTAGAATTCCAGTCCAATGAGCCATCAGTATTCACTTTCATAGCTTGTATTCCAATCTCAGCATTACGAATAGTACCTCCATTTTTCACTTCGATAAAACCCTGATTTGAAATAGGTATTTGGCTTGAATTCTCACTTCCCCATACTTCAATTCCTTTCCAGTAACTTCCGCAACCACTTGTTACTATGGCATTATCAATTATTAGGCTTGAACCGGACTCTACGATTATTTTATAACCAGCACCCATTGCAACAACAGCCCCACCAGTAAAAGTAAGAGTACTATTGTTTTTAACAATGATATTAAAGCCATGTGTTACATCATTTTGCACCTTAATACTACTCGTAATTTCCATCACAGCACCAGCAACGCCACCGTCAACACATGGCAAATGAGATTTCCATAACCCATATCCATAAGTGCTAGCATATATTTCACTAGTTTTCCTATTTACCTTCATTTGAGTTATTGATGTTACAGGAAAGTCTTTTGAAAAGCATTGCCAATCAATATTGTTGTCTCTATAGAAAATGCCCGCATCAGTACCAATAAATACTCTATCGGTACCTGGTTGATTAACGATTGCTGTTACAGGTAACGGAGAGATATTATTTGTTGTCATGTTAATCCAGTCACGAACATTACTTGCTGCATCTGTATTATCACATCTAAAAACTCTATTTTCCGTATTAACTCCGCTCAGGTAACTTCCGTGGCGGCCAAAAGAATGCTCATGATGTGGATTGCCTTATTGAGGTGGCGGATGGTGTGGCTACTGGAAGGGGAAGGTTTGGTGTTGGTGGGGAGATGGGGGTTTTTGGGTAAGAGAAATTCCGAATTAAATACAAAGGTTAATTTTGCACTTTTGTTAAAAAAGATTCAACAATTCTAGCAGTATGCTTTTTCCCATCAAGAATAAAAATTACTATATACAATGGAACCCCTCCGTGATAAAACATGAAACTATCTATTTGAAAAGTAAATATACTTAGCAATAATAATACGTTTTTATTTGCTGAATATTGTAAAAGATTATGCAACTCTAATCAATCTCAATGGAATCAATACGTATTGTATTTCCATCCTTATCATAAAACTCTTTAATTGTGTATGGTTTTTTGTTTATTATTTCTGTATAAATATAAAGTGATTGATACTTATTTATAGCATTATTACTATCAATTCTATACGACTCATAACTAGAGGAACTTGAATTGCCTCCTGTATATGAATATATATAATTATTGATAATTGCATATGGACGCATAAAATCTAGTTGCTCCTGATATTCAAAACCCTCTGTTTTGGGACTGTATATCCAATAAGAATAGAAGCAACCTCTAGCACAAACCCAGCGAATAACAAAATCAAGATATGAATCCTTATTCCAGTCGCATAAGTATAAGTCCTCTCTAGCCATTATACCTTTATCATTACTAAAAGCTTCAATTTGCATAATGGATTTTATATCCATTTTATGTATCTCTAGTCCTTCTTTAATGATGTCAATACTCTGAATCCCAAAAACATTGTCAGAATTATAAAGCCAGTTAAACTTTAATTTGATATTAAACTTATTATCCATTTTGCTTAAATCAATTATGGTGTCTTTATATATTGAGAGGTGTATTGAGAGGCGCGGATTTTCAGATGGTGTTCTATCAGCAGAATACTGTAATTGATAATCATCAATAATAACACTATCAGAAGAAACATAAATTTTGGTTTCACTAATTATTTCCTCTCTATTTATGCTATCGTTTGCTGTCTCCATTATTGAGATACTTTCACTTGCCAGCCTAGGTTCTACTCCATTATTATTATTACACGAGTAGAAAAATAGAGTTAGATTTAGTATTATGTATGTTGTTTTGTTCATTAGTATGTTATATTACTGAAGTTTCGCACCAATTCTAAGCCGCTAATTTACAAAGATTTTCTTTTTCTTGAAGCTTTCTTGTATGTCTTCAAATAAATTTGCTTTATATAATAACTATAGTTCAATTCCCTATACTATAAATTGCTTTTATTTTCCACTCAACCAAATCAGGTGATTTCCGTGGTGGCCAAGAGAATGCTCATGATGTGGATTGCCTGATTGATGTGGCGGATGGTGTTGCTACTGGGCGTGGGAGGTTTGGTGTTGGTGGGGAGATGAGGGTGTTTGATTGATTTCTTCTATAAGAGGATATTTATTCTAATAATTCATGTCGGGTTTGTATTTGTTGTGATACAAATAAATAAGAATTTGGTTCGTACTTACGAACCAACACCTGAGAAAATGCGGTAAATCGCAGACTAATTAGAATATTCCTCTATATTTCTATGCTTTAAAATTTGCACGAATCTTACATACTTAAATCTATGTTCTACTGTATATGTAGCTGCCACAACTTAAAATAGTCAAATAGGTAGATTTGGCGGAGCCCGAAATGAGCTGTACTGTTGACTTACACAAGTAATCGCTATTTTTTATACACATTGTTGTACACTGTATTTAATTTACAAT
>JAGLCR010000004.1 GCA_023146135.1 Bacteroidales bacterium | reverse complement strand
ACATTTCCAACAGTTAACATACCTTCTTCAATTTTTCCTTCTACTTCAAAAATATTTTTTGGAACATCAACCACAGCCTCTGCACTCAACTCGCCATAAGCATCCGTAGGAGTTAAGGTGAAAGAAAATTTATCACCATCTTTTAGCTCGCTAATCTCTTCTTCAAATTTTGGTATCATTCCACCTACGCCATAAATAAAAGCCATTGGCTCTTTACCGTAAGTTTCTTCGATAAGGTTTCCTTCTGCACTACCTTCTTTAAGGCGGTAGTTTAACGTTACTACTTGCTCTTTTGCAATCATCTTAAATTGTTTTTAATGAGCGGCAAATGTAGGTGAAAAAGCTTTTGTTTTTTTTACTAATTTAGCGAGAATTAAAAGAGTAAAACGTATACAAAATACTTGAGTATATAGTTCCGTTTATTTAAAGTAAAATACTAACAAACTGTTAATATTTTATATAACTGCTAATCAGATATAAAAAACGATATAAACGACAGTAAAGGGAACTTCAGTATATACTAATGTTATGGTCTATTAGAAACACAATGACACGATTCAACTTCATATTAATAATAATCTTCAGTTTCTCTTTCCTAAGAGTTAGTGCACAGACATCTATTGAGTCATTTGAAATATACTCATGTGTATTGTCAAATTTTCAAAAAGCTTATGAAAATGATAGTCTGAATCTTTTGATAGTAGATTCAACTTGTACATCTCAATTTCGAAATCATAATGTTATTTCGGATTCTGTAAAACGAATATTCCTTAATTCAGAAAAGTATAATATTGAAAATATACACGAATTAGGAAAAGACTTTATTGAGAGTACAAAGACACAGGAACAAATCCCAATTGAACTTACTACTCAGTGGAATTTTAAAGTAATTACTCAAGATTCCTTGGATAATATTTTAGAAATAACAAAGGATTCATTAATCTATAATTTATCAAACTTTTACGGTTACATCAAGGAAATAGTAGCATCAGATGGTTTTTGTAAGTTTTCAAGTCCATATTATTTTAATGATAAATTTGCAATAGTATATTTTCAGTATTCCCTTGGGGAACATTCAGGTGGTGGCTATACGTACATTCTTGAAAAGAAAAATGATAAATGGAAAATAATAGCAGAGATATGGCAATGGATTTCGTAAATAAATAACAGACCATAACAATAGATATGAAAAATAGGCGGTTAGGTGCGAATTTTGAGTAACTTATCGTTGTTTAATTTATGGAAAAGTAGGATAGATAAGTAGTTCTTTTTCGTCTACATTTCATATCCGAGCCGTTGGTCGTCAGTTAAAGGAAGAAACGAATATCGTAATAAAAGACACTTAAATTCAATATAAAATGAAAACAATTTTAATATCGCTTTTTAGCATGATAGTTTTTATAACAAGTTTTGTTCAAAATAGCACAGACTCAGAGAAACACTTGAAGTTTAAAGGTGTGCCCATTGACGGTACGCTAAATGATTATGTTTATAAAATGAAGAAAAGCGGATTTACACTTATTGGAACAGAAGATGGTGTCGCAATGCTAAAAGGTGACTTTGCAGCTTATAAAGATTGTATCATAGGAGTTGCAACCTTAAAACAAAAAGATCTAGTGAGTAAAATAACCGTAATATTTCCTGAACGTGAAACTTGGTCATCTCTTTCATCCAACTATTATAATCATAAAAGAACTATTGACTGAAAAATATGGAGACCCGTCAGAAATTGTTGAGAAATTTGACTCTTATTCAGAACCTAAAAACGACAATTCTAAAATGCACGAAGTTGGAATGTATAGATGTAAATATTACATAACCTATGAATTGGCAAATGGAACAATTCAGCTTTCTATTGAAAATGATGGATTTTCGACAAGTTTCGTTATGCTGTCATATTTTGATAAAACAAATAGTAAAATAATTCGCCAAAAAGCTATAGATGACCTATAAAAAAATAAATGCCGAATGCACAATGCGCAATATAAAAAACGGGTAGAAAGTAGTAATTATAAATGAATTATAAATATATGAACTGAGTAGTAATTTGATAGTTTGGAGTTCCAAAACGCCCAAATTTTCATATTGCCACCGTTGGGCTTTATGCAAGAAAAACACTATAAGTAATATAATTACCTGACTATTTTATCAGTTTGTCATATTATTACCTTATATTT
Organism: Bacteroidales bacterium; assembly: GCA_023146135.1. Classification (GTDB taxonomy): domain Bacteria; phylum Bacteroidota; class Bacteroidia; order Bacteroidales; family UBA1556; genus UBA6267. The sequence continues at coordinate 23,507 of JAGLCR010000004.1, read as the reverse complement.
GCTCAATATATATCAGTCTGTAACCTTACAAAAATGAGCACTAAAAAAATTCAAATAGAGCAATTAGATAAAAAGTTTAAGATATATTCTTCTACATTAAAAGTTGCAAAACCTCCAACTGGATGGATTAAAGCAGTACGACTTGCTTTAGGCATGACTTTACAGCAATTAGCCAATAAGCTTAATATTACTAAGCAAAGCGTTATGGATGTAGAGCGAAGGGAAAAAGAAGGTTCCATAACAATTAAAACGCTACGTGAAACTGCAAAAGCATTAGACATGGAATTGGTTTATGGGTTAGTACCAAAAGATGGTACTTTAGATAATTTAATAGAGCGTAAAGCAAAAGAGTTGGCTTACAAAATTGTTTCAAGAACATCAAACACAATGAAACTAGAAGATCAAGAAAACTCGAATGAGAGAATTGAAAAAGCAATTAATGATAGAATTGCAACTTTAAAACATGAAATACCAAAAGTGTTATGGGATTAGACTTAAAATACATAAATGGTCAAACCCCTTTAGATGAAGACGAAAAAGAAGGATTAAAAATAGAAACTATAGCAACACGGGAAGAATTAGATGAGTTTGAACAAAACAATATCGAAGAAGCAAGTATGTGGATTTTATCGAAGAGATTCACAATAGAAAAATTAATGACTGAATCTTTCATTAGAATTTTACATAAACGAATGTATGGAAAGGTGTGGTCATGGGCAGGAAAATTTAGAACTACAAACAAGAATATAGGAATTGATAAATGGCAAATATCTACAGCTCTAAAATCACTATTAGATGATACTTTGTTTTGGGTTGAAAATGATATATATGTACCTGATGAAATAGCAATTCGTTTCAAACATAGATTAGTTAGCATACATTGCTTCCCAAATGGAAATGGAAGACATAGTCGATTAATGGCAGATATAATAATTGATAAAGTCTATAACAGAAGTGTGTTCACATGGGGTACCCAAAATTTGGTGAAGCAAAGTAAAACTCGTGACAATTATTTAATAGCCGTTCGAAAAGCTAATCAAAATGACTATGTTGAATTATTAGAATTTGCACGTTCTTAAAGCACGAAAGTCCAACACGCTAGATATTTCATGGCGGTTTTAGTCGTAAACTTTTAAACTCATGGCAAATAATTTAGTATATTCGTAGGCAGATAAATTATGGCAGATGAGTCCGCCACGTAATTATATAGCCACAGGTTACTGCCAAGTGTAAAAAATGACACAGTAGACATTTTGCAACAGAATGGCAGAAAGGAAAACGATAATAGGGGTCAATATAAAAAGCAGGGGGAATATTATATTTTAATATAAAAGAAAACTATGAAAACCTTAAATTTAATCTTTAAACTAACAATTGCATCATTAATCTTGATTTCTATTCTCAGTTTTAATAAGAAAGATGAATTAAAAGATATTGATAAAAATTTCACAAAAATAACGAAGACCTTATTATGTTCAAAATATGAACTGACAAATGAAAAATATTCGATGTTTCTTGCTGATATAAAAGTTCAAAATATTGAATTGTATAATAAATGCAAATATGATTCAACAAACTGGACTACATTCTATAATAAATCATATAATAAACCAATGGAAGAAAGTTACCATTGGCATCCTGCGTACAAACATTATCCAGTAGTAAATATTGATTATAATTCGGCAAATGAATATTGCAGGTGGCTAACTGAACAATATAATTCAACAGAAAAACGAACATATAAGAAAGTTGAATTCAGATTACCAACTGAATATGAATGGATTTTAGCTACTCGAAGTATGTCTGAAGCTAAATTACCGTGGTATGGAGATAAAGCATATAATAAAGAGAATAAATATATGTCAAATATCAAATATAAAGTAAACGGGACAAAAGGAAAAACAACAGTATATATTGACAGAAATGATAAAGCATTGTTTATGACTATAAAAGGTGAATTCCCAGCAAATGAATTAGGACTATATGATATTATTGGTAATGTTTCTGAAATGATAGCTGAAAAAGGAAAAGCAAAAGGAGGCAATTGGAATAGTTTTATAACAGACTGCTATATTGACCAAGTTCAAGAATATACAAAGAGCAATCCTGAAATAGGTTGTAGAGTATTTATGGAAATAATTGAAGAATAAATCCACATATAAATTGAAAAACATTAGAATATTAATTTTTAACTAAAAGGAGAAAATATTATGAAAAAAGTAACTTTAGTACTAGCAGTTGTTGTTTTATCAGTTATGGTATGGTCTTGCGGAGAGGATAGCAATAAATCGGAAAAAGACAGTTCAGAAAAAGTAGAAATAATCGTTCAAAAACAAAATTATAAGCCTGGTGAGAAGGATGCCTTAATAGTATTTAAAGCATATGCCGATAAAGACTTGGAAACACTAAAATCGTATGCAGGCATGTCGCAAGTAAATGTAATGGACTCTGAGTATTTCAAAACCAATAATAAGGTGATTAGTTTTAGAAAGAAAATTAACGAGAGTGATGGTACGTTTAAAGAAATTAGATATTCTAAAGATAAAATTAACTTTGAAGATTATTATTATTTGACTGCTGTTTTTTATGAAAGCGCATCGGGACAACTCACAGCAGTAAAGTTAAAAAGTAAAGATAAAGAAAGTTGGAAACTTTCAGGATTTGGTACTGCTTATCTAAAAAAGCCTGAGTTTAACGAAATGAGTTTAGAAATTCCTGAATAAAGTATATTTAACCTGATTTAGGAAAAATAGTTTAACGGTTTCTCTCGAATCACAACTTTCATTAAATACATCTAGTCTGATACTAAATATATGGCAAGATGGAGGAAATGCTAAGCTTGATGAGAAAGTAGAAATAACGTTAGCTTGCAAGCGAAGAACTGAAAATAAGCGTAAAAAAAAGCTCAGCGTGTAGTATCTCCACAAAATCCTCTGATTTTGTTTATTTTGATGGGTCAGAATATTTTGTTATTTTTAACGCATGAATGGAATTGCAAATTTAATCCAAAATGATTTTTAGCGCAATCGTTGTACAACATTTGACCAAGAATGAAAAATCAGATTTTAATCATATTATTTTTAGTTTTTATCAGTTGCGAAAATGTGACTGAAAAGAAATCAGAAAATCTGCTAGTTGTAGTTGACTCAAATGAATTGAAAACTGAAAGAGCCAAAGAACCAACTAAAAATTCTATGCTAACTTCTTTTCTTGAAAACCCGATTGACTTACAAAAATTCAAGAAATTAAAAAGCATTAATTATACTACAACGGGTGTAAGCAATGGGATGAACTATCATTTCCATCCTAAAATTAAAGATTCAATATTCTATACATATAATTATCCAACCAAAAATTTTAAGGACTCAAAAAGAATTGATCAAGTAGTCGTTTTTAAACACGGAAAAAATAAACATGCCTACGATGATGAGACAGAAATTATGATTGAATTAAGAATTTTTAATATAGATTCTGATTTAGGAAAAGCAAATCTCGTTGGATATACAAAAACGGAATTAGAGTCGGAATTTGGCAATGACTACTTGACTTTGGATAACAGGATAGTTTACTCGAATAAAAACAAAGTTTTGATTTTGGAACTTGAGGATTCTAAAGTTAAATCTTATCGATATATAAAATTAAGTTCGGAAAAAATCGATACGGATTTAATCGGACAAATATTAAAATAAAAAAACCTTGTACAGCGCGCGCTACGCATAGCGCCATCTGTTATAAGCAAACCGATAAAATTGAAAAAGAATAAAAATATATTATTACCGATACCTTCATATGGATTTGATCCCACTGAAGTAGCAATTCCATGGAAGATTCTGTCTGAGAATGGCTTTCAAATAATTTTTGCAACACCAGAAGGCAAAAAAGCGGAAGGGGATCGCTTAATGCTTACTGGTGACAAATTAGGTGTGTTTAAGAGTTTGCTTAAGGCGAGAAAAGATGCCGTTTCGGCTTATGATTTAATGCTAAAAAGTAAGGAGTTTAATAATCCTATCAAATATAGTGAAATCAATGAAGATGAATTCTATAGTATTTATTTGCCAGGTGGTCATGACAAAGGAGTGAAAGAGTATTTGGAATCGCCAGTATTGCAAAGAATTATTCCTTTGTTTTTTGAAAACAATAAAAAGGTAGGAGCTATTTGTCATGGAGTGATTTTATTGGCCAGATGTATAAACAAAGAAACGTTAAAATCAGTAATTTACGAATATAGAACAACCTCATTGCTGAAGTCTCAAGAATTATTAGCGTATAAGCTCACCAAACTTTGGTTAAAAGATTATTATCTGACCTATCCTGAAATCACAGTGGAAGATGAAGTGATTTCCTCATTGAAAAGTAAATCTCAGTTTATATACGGATCGAAACCGGTTTTTAGGGATACATTAAATAATACAAAACATGGATTTTTTGTAAGAGATAAGAATTATATTTCAGCAAGATGGCCAGGAGATATTTATTCATTTGTCTTTTCATATATTAAATTGCTAAATGAAGAGTAGAAATATAACTGCAAATACAGGCTACAATAAATAGTGTACTTCATGGACTATTGAAGTTTAGTATTTTATCAATATTTGAAAGGGGATTCAAACAAAGTATGAGCTTATACTGACCTTTGCAAAACAGCATTTCACAATTCTAAAAATAGTCGTACTTTTGAATTCTTCAAAAACAGAATAATACGACTATGATATATAGAAGCAAAGCCCCATTACGATTGGGTTTAGGAGGTGGTGGAACCGATGTGGCACCTTATTCCGATTTGTTTGGTGGAGCCATTCTAAACGCTACCATTAATTTATACGCTTATGCAACCATTATTCCTCGCGATGATGGGAAAATAGTTTTGCATTCGTGGGATAAAAATGAGCGATACGAATTTGATTCCATTGAGGAGCTTCCCATAAATGGTGAACTGGATTTATTACGAGGAATCTACAATCGTGTGGTAAAAGATTATACTGGAAAAGCTTTATCATTTGAGTTAAGTACTAGAGTGGATGCTCCTCCAGGATCTGGTTTAGGCACATCTTCTACATTGGTTGTTGCTATTTTAGGTGCATTTGCCGAATGGCTAAAACTACCTTTGGGCGAATATGATATGGCACGTTTAGCCTACGAAGTTGAGCGTGTGGATTTGAATATGGCAGGAGGGAAGCAGGATCAATATGCTGCCACATTTGGTGGTGTGAATTATATGGAATTTGAGAAGGATGATAAGGTAATTGTGAATCCTTTACGCATACGTCCTGATTATCTTAATGAATTGGCATTCAACCTAGTATTATATTATACCGAAACCTCACGTTTAAGTTCTAAAATAATTGAAGCGCAATCAAAAAACGTGAATGATAAGAATGAAAAATCAATCGAGGCCATGCATAAATTGAAGGAGCAGGCCAAGCGAATGAAGGAAACTTTATTGCAAGGAAATATCGATAAAATTGGAAAGATATTAGACTTTGGTTGGCAGCATAAAAAGCAAATGGCCGCAGGAATTACCAATCAATTGATTGATGATATATATTCTGCTGCAATTAGTGCAGGAGCGTCTGGTGGTAAAATATCAGGTGCCGGTGGTGGTGGATTTATGATTTTTTATTGCCCAAATAATAGCCGCAACAATGTGATTAAAGCATTGAAGAAATTCGGTGGCGATGCCAAACGTTATGAGTTTGTTAATGTAGGATTGAGCACTTGGAGTTTGTAAGTGGAGAATTATAATAAATTATTAAAGATGGTTGAGCCAATTCATGAATTGGTTTAATAATATTTAATTTATAATATTAATTAGTAGTGATTTACCCAAATAATTTCGAAATAAAGATTGGATTTGATAAAATCCGAGAGATGCTTAAGGAGCGCTGTTTAAGTGCGCGTGGGGAGTATTATGCTTCTGCTATGCGCTTTACGTATAAGCATGATTTGGTATTACGAATGCTTACGCAAACCAATGAGTTTCGTCAAATACTATTGATGGAATCTACCTTTCCTGCTCGTAATTTTTTTGATTTAACAGAGGTGATTAAGCATTTGCAATTGGAAGGGACTACCATCAATGAAGAGGAGCTTTTTGATATGTCTAGCTCTTTGCAGAGTATTTTTCAAATTAGAAAATTTATTCATCAACGAGCAGATAAGTATCAGGAATTGAAGAATCTAGATGCGATGGTATATTTGGAAGAGTCCATTTTGCAAGAGTTTACTGCTATAATTGATGATAAAGGTAGGATTAAAGATGATGCTTCGGAAAAACTATATACTATTCGTAAGAGCTTATTAAAGCTAGGTGCTTCTATTCGTAATAAAATACAAAGGACACTACGCGAGGCAAAGAAGATGGGTTGGGCCAATGAAGATGCGGAAGTGACTATACGTAATGGTAGGGCAGTAATACCATTACATGCTGCTAATAAGCGAAGTGTAAAGGGTTTTGTACACGATGAATCGCGAACAGGGCAATACGTATATCTAGAGCCCATGGAGCTTTTCGAGACCAACAATGAAATACGTGAGCTAGAACTTGCCGAGCGTCAAGAAATTGCCCGTATCCTTTTGGATTTTAGTAAAATGCTACGCGAACATTCCGAAGAGCTCTTGGATGCCTATAAATATATGGGTATAATTGATTTTATTCGTGCTAAAGCAAAGCTGGCTCTTGAGATGGAGGCTGTGAAACCTGTGTTGAATCAATCGCAAAGCTTTGTTTGGCGAGAGGCTCGTCACCCCTTGCTGTATTTTGCACACAAAGAAAAACAGAAAGAGGTAGTGCCTTTGGATGTGGCTTTGAATGCTGAGCAACGAATTTTGGTGATTTCAGGACCCAATGCAGGTGGGAAGTCGGTTTGTTTAAAAACGGTTGGAATACTACAATATATGCTGCAATGCGGTTTATTAATTCCGCTTCGCGAAAATTCGGAAGTGGGATTATTCCAAAATCTATTTATTGATATTGGTGATGAGCAATCCATTGAAAACGACTTGAGTACCTATAGTTCCCACCTTCTAAATATCCGTAATTTTGTGAAATATGCCAATGCCAAGAGTTTGTTTCTGATTGATGAATTTGGAACAGGCACCGAGCCCGCCATTGGTGGAGCTATTGCCGAGGCGGCTTTAGAAGAGTTGAATCGTAAAAAAGCTTATGGTGTTATTACAACCCACTATAGTAATCTTAAAGCCATGGCAACACCTGACAACGGAATGGTAAATGCAGCTATGATGTTTGATACTAAAGAGCTAAAGCCGCTATATCGATTGAAAATAGGACGACCTGGAAGTTCATTTGCCTTTGAGATTGCTCGTAAAATTGGTTTGGACGAAAAATTGTTGAATCGAGCGAGGAAGAAATCAGGACGTAAAGAAATTGACTTTGATCAACGATTGCAAGAGTTGGAATTAGAGAAAGAGGCTGTGACAAAAAAGACTCGTGAACTCCGAGCAACAGATGAAGCACTTAGTAGCTTGGTAAGTAAATATGAGACACTAAAATACCAGCTGGATACTGAGAAGAGAGCGATAATAAATCAAGCAAAAAAAGAGGCTAAAGAAATACTAAAAGGAGCAAACCGTAGTATTGAGCATGCTGTGAAAGAGATTCGTGAGAGTGGTGCTGACAAAGTGAAACTGAAAGAGGTTCGTCAAGAGATTGAGCAAAAGAAAAGCAGTTTACAAATTAAAAAACAGAAAGAAGAAAGGCCTACTAAGCTGGTAACTTCTACCAAAGAAGATAAAAAGAGGGAAGATGATGTTGATGTATTGACTGATGCGCCTAATGTTGGTGATTCGGTGCGAGTGATAGGTCAAACAACAGTGGGTAAGTTAGAGCAGGTAAAAGGCAAAAACGCTTTGGTGAGTTTTGATTCTTTAAGGGTGAGTGTGGCTTATGCCAAGTTGGAAAAGGTGAAAGTGCAAAAACAAGCAATAAAGTCCACAAGGCAAAAAGAATATGGGCGTATTATGCGCGATATTCATGAGCGTTCACTCCATTTCAAGCCCAATGTGGATTTGCGAGGCAAACGAGCCGAGGAAGTAATGAGTTTTATGCAATCATGGGTGGACGAAGCATTATTAATTGGTGTAAAAGAGTTGGAAGTACTGCATGGTACTGGCAATGGAATTTTACGTAGTATTATTCGCGATTATCTTTCGTCTATTGACGAGGTGCAATCATTTAAAGATGCTCGTGTGGACCGTGGTGGAGCAGGGAAGACCTTGATTCTATTGCGTTAATGATTTACCTTATAAAAAACATAATGGTTAAAGTAAAGCACTATAAGTACCTAGAAAATAGAAATCGAGGGCGGCAATACCAGCATAAAATGGTATAAATAAAAATGCTTTTTTGAAATTACAAATGCTTGCAATAGTAATGAAAAAGAATATCAACATTAAGATATAAGCTGCTAAAAGTCCTAAATTCATTACTGCAAAGCCCTCCATATCCCAAGGTCTATCATTGGTGTATTTGAAATAGAAATCAGCAAGACTTAGTATTATAGCTGTTCCAATTCCAAGCCAAAACACTTTCTTTGGAAAAATAGAAACTAAAATCCAAATCAGTAAAACTGCTATCAAAAACGCATATATCATATATACTATCCTCGCTCTGGATACATCTCTAAGGTGATTAAATAATATGGGTAAATCAAATGATTAATAAAGATGTGCTGTTTTTTATTTTTTAGATAATTATTTCTATAAGCATTGCCTGGTCGTAGTATTATAGGCGTGCCACAAGTACTATAATTAAAGCTTTTTACAAAATTGGGCTTTTCATGGAATGCTAAAGTTTTTGTAACAAATTCATAGGTTTTATTTCCTAAATATTGGGTATAAACCTTTTGTGCCTTTTTAGTGGATTTGTCCATTTTTTTATAGGCATGTTCCAAATACATTCTTTTGGCAAATGATACATTTTTGAATAGGGCATCACCATTATTAAAGGGGCTTACTTCGTTCACATCATCAAGTGTTTGAATGGAAAAAGGCATTTCAGGTACCCAATCCTCGGTGTTTACCACACGCAGAGCCCATCCGCCTCTAGTGATTAAATCGAAGTCGTAAGCATAGTATAAATTCCCTGGTTTGGGCGCTGCGCTGCAATAGGTTTTTATAGTAATGTTTCTAGCCAATGGTTGTTTTAAATAATGGAGGTAGGAGCGGAGTAGGAACGCGATGGCTCCTCCCTGACTATGACCAACAATGATAAAGTCTGTTATTCCTTGAGAATGATAATCATTAATTTTACTAACAATATCAGGTCCAATGGCAGCCAATGCAATGGTCCATCCGGTGTGCACATAGGCCATGCTGTCGTCGGCCAGTTTATAGTCGAAATACTGACTACTGTCAATCTTAATCCTTCCTTCGGCGGGTATCATTCCTGAATAGAAATTCTCCATCCACGATTCCATTTTAGCTATGGTTCCTCTAATGGAAATTACACCAATATTATTTGGCGTAATCCACATTTCCCATTGATTATAAATTCCCACTTCTGGGGATTGATAAACCATTTTGGCAGTGGGGTAAGCGGCTAATAAGCTTGGATAAGCGTGCTTCGTGGAATCTGCCTGTCGCATGGATATCCGAAGCATGTCGCGGTATTCAGTAGGATCGAAACCTGGTTTTAGTATGCTTTGTGTTGATAGGGTGGATAAGCCCCAAAAGCTGATGATAATAGTTATTAATATTGCTTTCATAAGTTAATCATTATTATTAGCTGCGAAGATAATGAAAAGGAAACAGCCTCCTTCGGTACAATATTAAAATCACTTAGGATGACTGCTTCCTTTATCTTGGGATTAGCTTGCGAAGTAGTTAATAAATTAGACTAAGCTAGGCGATTATTTAATAGGGGTAGTTTAAAATGCAAATCACTCAATCAACAGGTATTAGCACCTGTCAGACTGAGTGATTTATTTATTATGTAGCCTGCGGGATAATTAATAAATTGTTCCGAAGGCTGATATTCTAATAACGATAATGCTCAGGCTTATAAGGCCCTTCAACTTTAACGCCAATATAATCAGCTTGATCTTTAGATAATTTAGTCAAGTTTACACCAATTTTTTCTAAGTGCAAACGAGCAACTTCCTCATCCAAATATTTTGGTAAACGGTAAACGCCAACTTCCAACTCACCTTTCTTTTCCCAAAGATCAATTTGAGCTAAAGTTTGGTTTGTAAACGAATTACTCATTACAAATGAAGGGTGACCAGTTGCGCAACCAAGGTTTACTAAGCGACCTTCAGCTAATAAGAAGATAGCGTGCCCATCAGCAAATTTATATTTGTCAACCTGAGGCTTGATATTTATTTTTTGAACACCAGGAAGAGCTTCCATTGGTACCACTTGAATCTCATTATCAAAATGACCAATATTACAAACAATAGCTTGATCATTCATATCACTCATATGTTGAGCAGTGATAATATCTTTATTTCCTGTAGTAGTAACGAAGATATTTCCTTCTTTTACAGCTTCTTCCATAGTGGTAACTTCAAAACCTTCCATTGCTGCTTGCAGTGCACATATTGGGTCAATCTCAGTTACAATCACACGAGCACCATAGGAGCGCATTGAGTGTGCCGATCCTTTACCCACATCACCATAACCGGCTACAACAACTACTTTTCCAGCAATCATTACATCAGTAGCACGCTTAATTCCGTCAGCCAAACTCTCACGACAACCGTAAAGGTTATCAAATTTTGATTTGGTAACAGAGTCGTTAACATTGATAGCAGGAATTAATAATTCACCTGCTTCATGCATTTGGTATAAACGGTGAACACCAGTAGTCGTTTCTTCCGAAACACCATGCCAATCAGCCACAGCGCGAGTCCAACGTTGATTATCCTCAGCTAAAGTAGCCTTTAATAATTTCAATATTTCTTCTTCTTCTTCGCTTTCTGCTTTCACATCTAAAACGCTTGCATCTTTTTCAGCAGCAAATCCTTTGTGAATCAATAATGTAGCGTCACCTCCATCATCAACAATAAGTTGAGGCCCATTTCCATTAGGGAAAGATAATGCTTGAGAAGTACACCACCAATACTCTTCTAATGTTTCGCCTTTCCAGGCAAAAACAGGAACACCTGTTACGGCAATAGCAGCAGCAGCATGGTCTTGAGTAGAAAAGATATTACAGCTTGCCCAACGTACATCAGCGCCTAGGGCTACCAATGTTTCAATTAAAACAGCAGTTTGGATGGTCATATGTAATGAGCCCATAATACGCACACCCTTAAGAGGTTGCTTACTACCAAATTTAGTACGAAGTGAAACCAAACCAGGCATTTCTTGCTCAGCAATTTCAATTTCTTTACGACCCCAATCAGCTAGTTTGATATCGGCCACTTTATATTTTAATGCTTCTGACATAATATGTTTTATAAAATTATTTTCTCTAAAATCGGCTGCAAAAATAAGGAAAATACTAGTATAATTATGTCTTAGTTTTTACACTTGATTTTTCTTATATTTGTGCATCCTAAATCAAAATACATCATTATGAAAACTCATTTGTTATTATCAGTTCTTTTGCTTTTATCGGGAGGTCTATTTTCTCAAAATCTTATTAGCTATACAACTAAATATGCGTCTGTAGGTTATTTTGTTGAAGGCACAGTATCAGGTTATAAGACTCATTTTAGCCAAGTTGATTCTATTTCTGTTAAACTTGCCTCCTCCACTGATACTATAAGTTTTAAAGTAAAAACCTATGGTTTAAATAATTCGTTTCATATATACAATAGTCAAACTTTTTTGACCATAGGAATATATGATTTATATGTTGAAACCGATATGGATGGGTGGATGATTTTGCCACAGGCAGTATGTGTTACAGATTATAATATAAGGCAATTAAATGAAGTTAGATCCAATTGGCGCTTCTCAGTAGATACTACAGTTGAATTTGTGATTCACACTAATGGTACAAGTCTGTATCCTGGCACTTTCGATTCTGCTTATTTTGTTCGTCCTAATCAGGATACTATTTTTGTGGATAGCTTAACTCTTTTAACTTCAAGATTAATAAAGTTTTATTTTCATATTCCCGATAGTGTAATTGGGGGGTATTATGATTTATTTGCCTTTAATGCACCAGATACACTTTTGCTTACTAAAAATGCTATTTTTATCAGCAATGATCGGTATACTCAAATTGCTAGCGTTTCTCCTGATTCTATTAATAATTTGGGAATAAACCCTATAGAGTTGATTGTATATGGGAGTTATACTCATTTTATGGCCGACTCAAATGCGGTTCTTATATCGTATCATGATGCTAATATGGATAGTATAAGTATTGTCAATGATTCCTTATTAAAGTGCTATTTATCACTTCCTATGCCTATGAAAAATGTCGTTTCACCGAATACGAAAATCTCCATATACAATCCTACCGATGGTTTACTTCAGTACCCTTTTCGTTTAGATATGTATAGTGCAATAGAAAATAAAAAGACGGAGTTTAATGATATAAAATGTTATCCAAACCCATCATCAGATTTTATACAAATCGAGTGTAAAGAGTTTCTTGAAAGCAAGGATATTAGTCTTTCAATTTATTCCGCTTCTGGGGTATTGGTTAAGCAAGTTATTTCTAAAAACAGAAGCTGTATTCAAATAGATATTAGTGACTTATCTACAGGTTTATACTTTATTAGTGTACAAGATTCTAAAAGACAAAAGACAATAAAGTTTATCAAGCAATAATTATTAACTCGTCAGTCTTCGGTACAATTTCTATAAAACTCCATGAACTACCTATTACAGAAATCACCCATTCTGACATTTCGCTTCAATCTTTTAGCTTCCTTATTCCATCTTCTATGGTCCCTGAGCTTGTCGAAGGGCCATCTCCATTGTTAACATCTTGTATAAAAAACCTTCCCTTTCCCGTATTTATTAGCTGTAAAATTGGTTAAATTTGAGCAACCAAAAAAATCACGATTATGGATTATATGGAATTGAAATGTCGGGTTGTGCCAGCTGATCCTGGTTACGAAATATTGATTGCTGAATTGTCTGAAATGGGCTATGATAGCTTTGTGGAAAACGAGGATGATTTGTTGGCTTATATTGCTGAAGATGATTTTGATAAGAATGCTATAGATAATATGGAGATTCTAAGTTTAGATAATTTTGAAGTTAGTTTTGAGCGTACGGTGATCGAGGATCAAAACTGGAATGCCAAATGGGAGGCTGACTACAATCCCGTGATGATTGATGACAAGGTTAGTATTCGTGCACCATTTCATGATAAAGCGGAAGTGGAGTTTGATATTGAGATAATGCCAAAAATGTCGTTTGGTACTGCTCACCATGCTACCACAGCTCAAATGATTCAGCTGATTTTGGCAAAGGATGTGAGAGATATGGTGGTGCTTGATATGGGTAGTGGGACTGCTGTTTTAGCTATTTTGGCCTGCATGAAAGGAGCTAAACATATTGATGCGATTGATAATGATGAATGGGCCTATAATAATGCTGTGGAAAATGTTGAACGTAATAAGTGTTCAAATATTAACTGTGAACTTGGTGATGCTACTTTATTGGGTGATAGAACCTACGATTTTATTATTGCTAATATTAATCGTAATATACTTCTTGCCGATTTGGAATCATATGCTCAGAGTTTGAGGTTGGGTTGTGAGCTATATATGAGTGGTTTTTATGAAGATGATATTCCAGTATTAGAAAAAGAAGCCAATAAATGGGGTCTTAAGTATGTGAGCCATATGGTGAAAGATGAGTGGGTTGCGTCAAAATGGATAAAAGCCTAAGAGTCGTTTTTTTTAATTACACAATATTTTATGAAGTTATTATATTTTATATTTTTCGTTGCATTTTTTGGGATTACACAAAGTATAACAGCCCAAACAGCTTACAAATTCTCAAAGCGGGCTGATATGTACCCTGAAGAGCTTAAGAGTTTTATGCTTGACAGGATAGATAAGTCAAGAAAAAACTCCACTATTGAATATCTAGAGCAATTTACCATTTTTTGGAATAACGACTCCATTAGTATGGAAAGCAAAAAGAAGGTGATAGCCTACTCAAACCTAATTATCAGGAAACGCATGCATGCATTTCCAGAGTTTAAGTTATACCTTGATGCATTATTGGCTGTTGCCCGTAGCGAGAAAGGGAGTGAAATGTATATGTCGTGGCTTGAGTCCTTGGAGCCTTTGTTGGCATCGCGTAGTAAAACTAATTTCATGAAGTTTCTTAATGTGTCCATAGATTTGTTTGGGTCCAATATTTTGTATAAAACAGCCGCTTTTAAATGGAAAACAGATAATCTTAATTTTAGCATAAAAAAAGAGGGTAAGCTTCCAGTATTTGTTTTCGATAGTTTGGATTTAATATGTGTTACAAAAGTTGATAGTGGTTTTATATATGGCACTAAAGGGGTTTGTAATCCTTTGAAATCAAGATGGGAAGGAGAAGGTGGGCGAGTTCTGTGGACTCGTGCAGGCTTAGCCGAAACCGATGTTTACGCAGAGCTTACCAATTATGATGTAAAGCTTAAGAGCAATCGTTATATATGTGATTCGGTGAAGTTTTATGATAATAGGAAGTTTTCATTTGCGTTATATGGCCGATTAAGCGAGAAAATATTTACCTCCAAAACTACAAAAGTTAATTATCCTAACTTTTCTTCCTTCCGAACGGATATAGAAATAAAAGATATTTTTAGAAATGTTGATTACCAAGGTGGGTATTCATTGAAAGGAAATGTGGTTGTTGGAATAGGGTCTAAAGAGCAAAGTGCTTATTTGATTTTTAAGCGTAAAGGAAAGCGCTTTGTTTGGGCAGGAGCACCAAGTTTTAATATAAGTAAAGGCATGATACAGGCACCAAGTGTGAGTGTTACCATATATATTGAGGAGGATTCTATCTTTCACCCAGGATTGACCATGATGTATAATAATAATAAACGAAGATTATCAATTTATCGTGATGATAAAGGCTTATCAAAAGCTCCCTTTTACGATAGTTACCATCAGTTGGATTTGTTTGTAGAGTCATTATCTTGGGACCTTGAGGAAGATTTTATTGATTTGAAATCTGTTGCTCAAAAGGGAAGTTCCAGTGAAGCTACATTTGAATCATTGAGTTTGTTTACTCAAGCACGTTACGACCGATTGCAGGGAATTGATCGGGTTAATCCAGTGAAAGCAGTTTACAATTATACACATAAGATTGGTTATAATGAATTTCCGGCTGAGGACTTTGGCCGTTATATCGGAATGAGTAAAAGTGTAACCATGAGCCTATTGATGAGTTTGGCAGCAAAGGGTTTTTTAATTTATGATGTGAATGAGGATTATGTAATAGTTAAGGAACGTGTTGACGTTTATATTGAAGCGAGTAAGGGTAAGCGTGACTACGATGTGATTGGTTTTCGCTCATCAGTGACTGGTATACCCAATGCCTCATTGAATTTACTTAATTACGATTTAATCATTCAAGGTGTTGAAAGAGTATTTCTGAGTGATTCGCAGGATGTGTTTATTGCTCCTGATCATAAGAAAGTTACTGTGATGAAGAATCGTGATTTTAAATTTGATGGTTATATTAAAGCTGGAAAGTTTGATATGGCTGCTCGAGAATGTACTTTTAGCTATGAGAAGTTTGAATTGGACCTGCCCATAATCGACTCCATAAGTTTCAGAGTACGATCATTTACTCCTAATAAATATGGAGAATATAGACAAATGAGAGTGAAAAATGTGATTGGGGACTTGCAAGGTAATATTCTGATTGACAGGGCTGATAATAAGTCAGGGAGAAAGAGTTATGCAGAGTATCCAATTTTCAATAGCAAGGCAAATGCCTACGTTTATTACGATCGAACGGGTATTCACGGAGGTGTGTATTCCAAAGATAAATTTTACTATCGTGTTGACCCTTTTACCATTGATAGTTTGGATAACTTCTCTACCGAAGGCATTCATTTTACTGGCTATTTAGCCTCTGCTGGTATTTTTAGCGATATTGATGAGCCCTTATCTGTACAGGAGGACTATTCCTTAGGTTTTGTTTTTGAAACTTCTGAATCAGGAAAACCAATTTATGGTAAGAAAGGGAACTTTACTTCTAAAATAAAATTAAGTAACCAAGGGCTTAGGGGTGATGGCACACTTAAATATCTCACTTCCACAGCTCACTCATCAAATTTCCTATTTTTCCCAGATTCTACCAATGCCATTGTGAGCACCTACGATATTGCTCCTCAGCAAAAAGGAATAGAGTATCCTACTGTTGCTGCTGATAGTACCTTTATGCATTGGGAGCCTGGTAACGATATGATGGAAATTACTAATCTCGATTATGAAACACCTATGATAATGTATTCTGCCGCATCGCATATGAACGGTACTTTGGAGCTTACACCAACCGGACTGCATGGTAAAGGCGTTGTTTTTATTAAGGATGCAGAAATGGTTTCCAATGTGTATCAGTTTAACTATATGGATTTTGATGCAGATACTATTGATTTTAGATTGAAAAAATTTGTGGATGAAGATGCTGATATTGAAGATGAGCTTTCCACGGAATTTGACTATGCTTACGAAACGAATAACTTTAAGGTGCATGTTGATTTTGTAGAGCGAAAGGCCGAGTTTGAAGCCAATGGTAGTGCTCAAAAAGTGGAGTTTCCTGAGAATATGTATATCTGTTTCATGGATAAATTTACTTGGTATATGGATCGAGACGAGACGGAGTTTAGTAGTAAGAAAAGGGATTCAGAAGAAGTGGCTAATGCAAGCCTGAGAGATAAAATTGACCTCGATCTCACAGGTTCAAGATTTATTTCAACTCATCCTGATCAGGATTCATTAAATTTCTTTGCTCAGAGGGCGGTTTTCTCTCAACGAACGTCTTTAATTACTGCAAATGAAGTTCAGATGATACTTGTTGCTGATGCGGCAGTATATCCTGATTCTGGTAAGGTGATTATTCATAAAAAAGCCGAAATGGAGGATCTTAATAATGCTAAGATGATTGT
Source organism: Bacteroidales bacterium (assembly GCA_023146135.1). Lineage (GTDB taxonomy): Bacteria > Bacteroidota > Bacteroidia > Bacteroidales > UBA1556 > UBA6267. Next base: position 6,460 of record JAGLCR010000004.1, on the reverse strand, counting down.
GAATACTACTACCAGGTACCACGAATTATATAATGGCTCTTTTAAACTCTTGAGTCGTAAAAAGTATTATGGTCGAGCATTATATAATTATGTTACTGAAAATGGTGATATTCAGTTTGTTTATTTCTCGAAACTACAGGTTGATACCACTGGTACTACCTATGGGTCGGGTAAGGTAGATGCTGATGCAAACTTTATTCTAAGTGCCAACTTTGACTTTGTTGGAGAGGTGAATTTGGAGGCTACTAAAGAGCATTTGCGATTTATGGGAGGGACCCGAATTGCACATTCTTGCGACACATTGGAGCGCCCAAGTATTTATTTTAATGCCTATATCAATCCCAAGGATATTAGGATTCCTATTGCTGATCAGCCGCAAAGTGTTGATAATAGGAATATTTTTGCAGGGATGTATGGGAGCTCTAATGGTATTCGGATTTATTCATCATTTATTCAAAAGAAACGTAGAAGCTCTGACATTCAATTTTTTAATGCATCAGGTGTTTTAGTGTATGATAAAACGATGCACGAATATCGAATTTCGACAAGTGAGCGTCTTAATAAAACAAATAAAACAGATAACTATTTAGCATTAAATACAAAGGACTGTGAAGTTAAAGCGAGCGGGCTTTTGAATTTGGCTGTAAAAACTGGGCAGCTTGAAGCAACTGCATATGGAGAAATGCGACACTATAAGCGTAAAGATTCGACTAGTTTACTTGTTAGCATACCGTTGAATTTCTTTTTTAGTGAGAAAGCTCTTGAGTTGATGGCTAATGACTTGAACGATCGTATGGAGCTTAACCCCGTTAACCTACAAAGCGATTTATTTCAGCTTACACTAGGTAAATTAGTGGGTGTTGAAGAGTCGGAAAAGCTCATGACCGATATTGCTACTCATGGTGGAGCTTTTAGAAAGGTGCCTGATGAAGTGAGAAAAACACTCTTTATTTCTGATGTGGAAATGAAGTGGAATCCTCGTACAAGATCTTTCGTTTCGACAGGCCAAATAGGAATTGCAAGTATGGGTAAAATACAGATACTAAAGTATGTAGACGGTAAAATTGAGATTAAAAATAAGAATGGTTCTACCAGAATAACCTTTGCTATTGATTTGGGGGATAAGGATTACTACTTCTTTACGTATAACTCTACTACTGGTATGATGGCAGCATTTTCATCAAACAAAGAGTTTGTTACAATAATAAAAGAAATGAAATCGGATGATCGTAAAATGAAGGTAAAAGGAAAAGGCAAGCCCTATACCTATTATCTATCTACAGCCACTTCGTACAAAAAGTTTCTTCGAATGCTAAAGTTGAGGGGTTAATAAATACTGTAAATTGCACATAAATAAAAGCTAAATATGATACCATTTTCACCACCTCGAGTGGATCAAAAGATAATAGATGAAGTTGTTGATACTTTGAAGTCGGGTTGGATAACAACCGGGCCTAAAACTAAAAAGTTAGAAGTATTACTAAGCGATTACTGTGGTCATAAATCTACACTATGTGTAAACTCGGGATCAGGTGGTTTAGAGTTGATGCTAATGTGGTATGGAGTGGGGCCTGGAGATGAAGTGATTATTCCAGCCTATACTTATACTGCCACTGCAAATGTAATTATGCACACTGGAGCTAAGCCTATTTTTGTAGATGTTAAGGATGATTTTAATATTGATGTGGATGAAATAAGAGCAGCTATTACACCTAATACAAAGGTGATTATGCCAGTAGATATTGGTGGCTTTCCCTGCGATTATGATGAAATTAATGCATTGGTACGTGATAAGGACATTCAAGCTATGTTTGAGCCAAAAGGAAAGGAGCAAAATGCTCTGGGACGTATTTTGATTTTATCTGATGCAGCCCATTCTTTGGGTGCTGAATACAAGGGTGCTAAATCGGGTAGTTTAACGGATGTTACCGTATTTTCTTTTCATGCAGTAAAAAACTTAACCACTTCGGAAGGTGGAGCTATTTGCTTGAATTTACCCAAACCGTTTGTTAATGATGAGCTTTACAAATCATTAAATATTAAATCGTTACATGGTCAGTCGAAAGATGCGTTGGCGAAAAGCCAAATTGGAAACTGGCGCTATGATGTGCTCGAAGCAGGATATAAATACAATATGACTGATATTGCTGCAGCAATGGGTTTGGTAGAAATACAACGCTATGAAAGCGATATGCTTGTAAAAAGAAAGTATATTTTTGATCGCTATGCTGTAGCTTTTTCAAAGTATAAATGGGCATGGGTGCCAACCTACGAAACGGAAGACAAGAAGTCGTCATACCATGTTTTCATGCTTCGAATTCATGGAATAAGCGAGGTGCGTAGAGATCAAGTTATAGATGGTATTTTTAAACGAGAAGTATCGGTGAATGTGCATTTTATCCCATTACCAATGATGTCGTTTTATAGTAAACTAGGCTACAGTATTGGCGATACCCCCAATGCATTTATCAATTATTCACATGAAATAAGCTTGCCAGTATATTATGACCTGACTGATAAACAGATTGATACTGTGATTAAAGCTGTTGTAGACTCGGTGATGGAAATGCATGAAAAATAGTATTTATGAAACGCTTATTTGATATCCTATTTTCTTTTTCAGCAATCGTTTTTTTGCTTCCAGTTTATTTTGTGATAAGCCTATTTATTGTGTTCGATTCAAAAGGAGGGGTTTTCTATAAACAAATGCGTGTTGGAAAAAATAATATGGACTTTGGTTTATTTAAGTTTCGTACTATGCGCAAGGATGCTCATAAACAAGGGCTTTTAACGGTTGGTGGTAGAGATCCACGTATTACCAATGTGGGCTATTTCTTGCGGAAATATAAACTTGATGAATTACCACAGTTTATTAATATTCTCAATGGTGATATGAGTTTTGTAGGTCCTCGACCCGAAGTGCGAAAATATGTGGAGATGTATAGTAAAGAGCAAATGCTTGTGCTGAGTGTTAAGCCTGGATTGACCGATTATGCCTCCATAGAGTATATGGATGAGAATGACTTATTAGCGCAAGCTGCTGATCCTGAAAAAGCGTATATTGAAGATATTATGCCTGCTAAATTACTTCATAACATGCGTTATATAAAAGATCAGTGTTTTATTACCGACATGAAAATTATTTTCCATACGCTTTCAAAAATATTATCACGTTAGATTCCTATGAGATTATCTAAAATCCGTGCATTCTTATTAATTTTCCTAGTGGCTGTCATTACCAGCTCATGCTTTTTATATCGCATAAATTCAGAGTCGATGTATAAACACTATATGAAGTTTCAGCCCTTCGATGCTATTATTGTGCCTGGTTATCCTTACGATGGTGAGAAGTGGGATGATATTATGAAAATGCGTGTGCTATGGGCAAAATATTTGATTGAAAATAATCGGGCTACAAATATTATTTTTTCGGGCTCCGCAGTATACTCTCCTTATATAGAGAGTTTGATTATGCGCGAATATGCTATTGCTATTGGAATTGATTCAAATATTATTTTTACAGAGCAAAAAGCAGAACATAGTACCGAGAATGTATTTTATTCATATCAGTTTGCACAAGAAAAAGGCTGGGAAAATGTAGCCTTAGCAACAGATTATGTTCAGATAAAAATGGTACGTAGCTTTATTAGTAAAGAGAATATACCAGTAGCATATTTACCTGCTTTATTCGATGTGATTGATTCCATGGATGTATATAGAGACTCATTGCCCAATCCGCAAATTATTGATTCAATTGCATTTGTGTCAAATTTTGTTTCTTTAACTGATAGAAAAAACCCCTATCAACGTTGGCGAGGTACGAGAGGACGTAATATTTCAAAAAAGGATAAAAAAAAGGAAAGAAAAAAGGATTAGTCTTCCCTCTTAAAAAATAAATTCTGAATAATGGATAGTATTATGTAAGTAGGAATTATTATGATAATAGCCATGTATAACCATTGGTAGAAAATACCTAATAAGGCAATACTTCCAATAAGGAAGATAAATCTAAATTCATTAGATCGCCATTTCATATTCTTGAATTTTAAGGCAAAAAGAGGTAGCTCAGCAACTAATAAGGCTGACAGAATTACCGTAACAGGATATAAAAACCAAGAGCTGATAATCACTTGATGAACAATATTGCAAGGGCATAGGTCGTGCCATGCAATAGCAATAGCACCAATAAATAAAGCATTGGCAGGGGTGGGGAGGCCAATGAAACTAGACGTTTGTCGTTCGTCAAGATTAAATTTGGCCAAACGCATTGCACTCATCATTGGAATCAAAAACGCAAAATAAGGCGCTAATCGAATGTCACTAATAGCAATAAAATCCAGTTCATGTGTATTACGCATCATCATAAACATCATCATACCAGGAAGAACTCCAAAAGAAACCATGTCGGCAAGTGAATCAAGCTCTTTTCCTACTGGAGAGCTTACACCAAGAAGTCGTGCCACCAATCCATCAAAAAAATCGAAGATTGCAGCTGCAATCATTAGAACAAATCCAGCCATCCAATGACCTTCTAAAACGGCAACAACACCAATAGTTCCACTTAATACATTGAATAGAGTAATTATATTTGGAATATGCTTTTTCATACTTAATGATATTTATAAAAAGCCAAAGTAGGAAATTTTAGGAGTTGAATGAAATCAAATATTGATTTCTTGTCACCAATGTTCTTGACAAAACACTTAAAGTATTATTAATCAAGAATATCAATATAGCTTATCTCATCTGTTGTCACTCCATTTTTTACAATTTCGACAAGTCTTCCTTCTACATCGTACTGATTAGTATAGCTATTAATAATGGTGTCAATGCCTATGAATGTAACTTTGTTTGTATAGTAATCCACTGTATATTTATACTTAAATGTTGAGTCGCTTATAGGATTATTCTTATTTAGATATCGGTGTCTGAATAAATATTTATTTTCCTGCAAGAAAGGATTAGATTCATGATCATATTGATACTTTACAATTGCTTCGCAGACTGTTGTGTCAAATCCCTCATATTTCAATCGCATAACTTTTAACATTGATATATTTTTATCATTCCATTGATAATAAAACTTTCTCGACCAAACACCTGGATTGAACAATTCGGTATACTCAACTATTTTATTTTTACTATCATATTTGATTATCATCTTCATGAGGCAATCATCTTTAGTATAAACTTCTTCAGTTATGATAGTATCTACACGTCCAAAATTATCGTAATAAAACACCTTAGAATAACCTCCGCCCCATTCTGCAGGTAAAGTGCTTCCTTTGTAATTCAATATCCTACCATCACTGCCATAAGAGAAAGTAAATTTATAACTGATACCAGTTTTTTTAATATCTATAGACTTTAGGATGTTTCCTTCGTAATTATAATTACCAGCAATGGTTGAATACAAATAGTTCTCAGGTTCATAACTGCTTCTAGAATTATTAATAGAAGAGATATAGGAAGTTTTAGTGGGATGTGATTGCTCTTTTTTACATGCAAATTGCATAACTAATGTAAATATCACTATAAATATGGGTGTCGCCTTGGTCATCATTAGCAATGATTAGTAAGTATAGTGTAAAGATACATAATTTTTTTCATGCCTTGCGCTATACCTTTATTGGTTCTTAGGGCTAAGCTATCTCTGTACTATTTGATAGCTTTTAAATATTAACTACAGGTTTCGTAACCACTTTAATAGAATTTGATAATTTAGATATATTGAAACCTGCTGATTTGAAAGCAAAATAGTATGTTGTATTAGCTTGAAGACCGGTAACGGTAACATTCTTCTTGTTGGAAGGTATTGATTTTCCATTAAAACCTGGGACCATATCACTACCATCATTTGGAAAGTCAGAAGTAGATACATAGACTAAATAGTAATAAATTTCTCCTCCATAATCTGCAAAATTAGCAATAAAACTACTATCGGTAATATTGCTAGCATTATAGGCAATAGGTGGATAGGGTCTAGAGGCTAAAGATATTATATTTGAATATGGAGAAGAGTTATTTTTATAATCAAATGCTTGAACCCTATAATAATGTGGATAGTTGCATACTTGACCAGTAATAACTAGAGAATCTGCTGAAGTTTCAATAGGATAATCCATAAAATACAAGCTGTCCCAAACAGTAATTTGGACTCTGTAGAAAATAGCCCCTTCAACTGTTTCCCAATTGGCTTGAAATTGCCCTTCTTGAATATCCGTTGCTGCCGTTGCGATTGGTGCTAGTAAGTTGATTGGTGTAGGTGAGTCATTTGGTTCATCTTTTGAACACGAAGAAAACACTGTTGTAATAGCTATAATAAAAACTCCTAGAATATAATTTTTCATATTATTCTATTTTTTAATAAACCTTGCTTTTCAGTAGCAAATATAGTTAAATTATAAGTTAAAAAACACCTCTTTTGGAACATGCAAGGGCAGACGCATCTTATTTTTAG
>JAGLCR010000039.1 GCA_023146135.1 Bacteroidales bacterium | reverse complement strand
AATGTGTGGAAAAACACAGCCTTTGATTCTCATTTTTACACCTTTGGATCAGAGCGATATATTAATACTGTGAATAATAAGGCTGTTCGTGATGCCGCGGCAAATGCCCCTTACGATCAGATCTATATCTTAGCCAATACTTCTAAATATGGAGGTGCTGGAATTTTTAATTTTTATTCCATATGTACTTCCGATAACAAAAATTCAGGTTTTGTTTTTTGTCACGAGTTTGGGCATGCTTTTGGGGGCTTAGCCGATGAATATGATGGTGATGCCGCTGTGGGTGACTTTTATGACCTAAATTATGAGCCGTGGGAACCCAATATCACCACACTAACTGATTTTTCAAAAAAATGGAAGACAATGGTGGATAAAGGAACTCCTATTCCAACTCCTGATACAAAAGAAAATTCGAAATTAGTTGGTGCATTTGAGGGTGCAGGCTATGTTACTAAAGGCGTTTACCGGCCTGTTCACGACTGCTCAATGAAATCTATTCGAGATGATGATTTTTGTCCTGTTTGCGTTAAAGCTTTAATTGATATGGTAAACTTTGTAGCCCATTAACTTACTTTTGTAGTTTACTCTTTTTATTGAAATATGAAATCACAACCACATACAAATATAATTGCTAAACTTACTTTAAGTATAGTGCTTCTATTTTCATCTCTGCTATTTGCTCAAGCGCAGTCGGAGGTATGTGATGTTGATGTGAGTAAGAAGTCGTTAAAACTACAAAAGAAAGCCTTGGAAGAATTGCGTTACGGTCGTTATAGCTCCGCCAGTCAACTATTGCAGGATGCCATTGATAAATCGCCAGATAATATCCGAGCTTTATGGATTTTGGCCGATATCAATAGGCGCCCGACCAATAGAAATCGAGTATTACGAATTGCCAAGGAGTCGTATCAGCAAATAATTGAGATTTGTCCTGCCTACGAAAATCACTATGCTTATTACTATTTGGCAGGAATATATTATAGCGAATCGGACTATGAAAAGGCTTATGCTACTTATAAAGGATTTCTTGCTGCTGATGATGATGGTATTGATCCCAAGCATTATGAGGAAGCAATGGATTTTTCGATGTATGCAAAATTCTATGCTGATATTTATGCCAATGAAGTTGAATTTGACCCTCACCTATTAAATGGTGTTAATACGAGTGATGATGAGTATTTGCCAATTATTACACCCGATGGAGAGTTTATTTATTTTACACGCCGATTTCAAGAGACAGATCGTACACAGGCATATGCAAAGGCTGATAATAGCGTGGAGCGCTTCTGTGTTGCTCGTAGCTCTGGATTAAATAATTTTGAAAAAGGTGGTCCTTTGGCCAAACCATTTAATACCCAGAGTAATGAAGGTGGTGCTGCTCTTTCAATTGATAATAAAAACATGTATTTTACTTATTGTAAAATAACTGGTAGTACAGGACGACGAAGCTTGGCTTGTGATATTGCCTATACCCATTTCTCAAATGGTAAGTGGTCTGAAATAGAGATTTTAGATAAAGTGAATAGGCCAGGTAAAGTTTGGGAATCGATGCCCACAATTTCATCTGATGGCAACACCCTTTACTTTGTGAGTAATCGTGAAGATGGAGGCTATGGAGGATATGATATTTATAAATCGCTTAAAGATACATCTGGAGAATGGCAGGAAGCGGTTAATTTAGGCCCTTCAATAAACACGGCAGGGAATGAGAAAACACCTTTTATTCATACCGATAGCCAGACATTATATTTTTCCTCATCAAGCTATACTGACCCAGAAACTGGCGAAACACATAATGGTCATCTAGGCCTGGGTGGATATGATATATTTTATTCGCGGCTTGATAGTACAAATCAATGGGAAAAGCCTAAAAATATAGGATATCCAATTAATACAAAGAAAAATGACTTGGGATTTTCAGTAAGTACTGATGGGAAATATGGTTATTTCTCTTCCAATAAGATAAGTCGAAATAAGGAGGCGAATAAGGAGCGTAATTTTGCTCAAAAAAGAATTAATAGTCACGTTCCATTTAATATTTATTCTTTCAAATTGTATCGAGAGGCTAGGCCACAAAAGGTTATATTGGTAAAAGGTAGTGTAACAGAAAAGGGCTCAAAAGAGCGAGTTCGTGATGCTCATGTGTATATTAAAAATGTGGAAACAAAGGAAATTACTGAGATTCCCATTGATATGGAAACGGGTGATTTTGTGGCAGCTATTGTAACAGAAAATGATTTAACCTTGATGGTTAAAAAGAAAAACTATGCCTATGTTACCTCCTATATAGAAAATCCTGCTGATGAATCGGAAAAAGATATTGCACCTATTAAACTTGATATTGAACTGAAGGAAGTGGAGGTTGGTACTGCATATGATTTGCAAGATGTGTACTTCGATACCGATTCCGATGTGTTGAAAGAAAAATCTGTTAGAGTAATTGAAGGTTTTTATGATTTTTTGAAAGATAACCCCAATGTTCATGTGGAGATTCAAGGGCATACCGACAATGTGGGTTCTGATTCATATAATATGATATTGTCGGAGGCTCGTGCCAAATCCGTTTACCAAGTATTATTGGATTTTGGAATACCTATTAGTCAGATTAGCTTTAAAGGATATGGCGAAACAAAACCTATTGCCACAAATAGTACCTCATCAGGGAAAGCAAAAAACCGTAGAACAGTTTTTGTAATTACCAGTAAATAGATATGTATGAAGAAACTTAAATTAATTATAGTATTTTTATTTCTAAGCCAAATAATATGGGCTCAGGAAGGCACGAAGAATAGTTATGCTCCAATGAGCTATATGTGTTACTATAAACTGAATAATTATTCGGGAACGAAAGCCGTATTATACGCCATGCGAGGAAGTCAAAGTATTGCACTTGATACTGCTAGGGTACAGTTGAATGCGTTTGTGTTTCTAAATATCGAGCGTTATCCTGCGGGTATGTACCGCATCGCTTTTGATGATTCTATTTATACAGAGGTCATTTTTAATAAGGAAGATGTAGTGCTTGAAGCTGATGCCGATAATGTGTTATATACCATGAAGGTGAAGAAATCAGAGGAGAACAAAGTGCTGTTTAATTATTGGCTTTATGCCATAAGTATTCGCGATTCCATAACTCATGTTCGATTTCAAAGAGAGCGACTGACCAATGCAGGACAGATAACTAATAAACAAAAACGTGCTTTTGAAAATCAAATAGATGTACTGAATAGTCGTTTGTCCAATTATATCGAGGAGAAAGCTCATAAAAACCCCGAATTATTTGTCCCGGTTGTTCTACGTTCTTATTTAATCCCCTCATATAGGGAGTATTTAATGGATCCGGATAATGAGCCTTACCCAACTGAGCGATTGTTTTACTTATATCATTTTTTCGATAATATTGACTTTAATGATGCTCGTTTGTTGAATACACGTATTATATATACGGCCATTAGCGACTATATGAGCACTTTTGCTAAGCCTGCAAAAACCGTAGTGTATAAAGATATAATAGATCGAGTAATGAATTTATCGAAGGGTAATGAAGCGGTTTATCAGTATTCATTAAATCTGTTTATTCAAGCTTTCGAAAATACGTTGTGGGAAAGTGTATTTGTATATTTAATTGAAGAGTACTATCTAAACTCTTACGCATATAATCCTGACCAAGGGGCTTATTATAAAAAGAAAATAGAAACAATAAAGCAGTTGAAGCCAGGCAAGAAAATGCCAAATATTACGCTGCGAGATACAAGTAATCACGAAGTGTCGCTTTATAGCGTAAAATCAAAAGTAAAAATGGTTTTAATTTACAGCTCTGATTGTTCACATTGCAAAGAGGTTATGCCAGATATTTTGGAAATATATGAAGCCTATCACAGCTCTGGGTTTGAGATATATGCTATAGCTATAGATGATAGTATTAATATATGGAAGCATGAAATTAATATGTATGAATACCCTTGGGTCTCTGTTTCTGACTTAAAAGGATTGAGTAGTCCGGTAATTGATAAGTATAATGTATGGATGACTCCCATGATGTTTATGCTTAATGAGGATAATATAATAATGAATAAACCACGTGGAATGGAGGATATCCATGCAACGATTTTACAACTATTAAAGATGAAGAAGTAAGTTACATTTTACGGCTTGTAAAAAAAGGCGTAATTTTGCTTCAATAAAGTGTCTAAAGAAAAAACAAAAATATATACAAATGGAAAGAGATAATCAAATATTTGAGCTTATTGAAGATGAGCGATTACGTCAGCTTCATGGAATTGAGTTAATAGCATCTGAGAATTTTGTTAGCGATCAAGTTCGCGAGGCAATGGGTTCGGTGCTTACAAATAAATACGCAGAAGGCTATCCTGGTAAGCGCTATTATGGTGGTTGCGAAGTGGTAGATCAAACAGAGCAATTGGCAATTGATAGAGCAAAGGCGCTTTTTGGTGCGGAGTATGCTAATGTGCAACCCCATTCGGGTGCTCAAGCAAATGCGGCAGTTTTCTTTGCAGTTTTAAAACCTGGCGATACTTTTATGGGCCTAGACCTTTCGCATGGTGGTCACCTTAGTCATGGCTCACCAGTTAACCTATCGGGTATTCTTTACAATCCTATAGCTTATCATTTGAGTGAGGAAACAGGTACCGTTGATTATGATGAAATGGAGAAGTTGGCATTGGAGCATAAGCCTAAGATGATTATTGCTGGTGCTTCAGCCTATTCTCGCGATTGGGACTATGAGCGAATGCGACATATCGCAGATAAGGTAGATGCTATTTTGATGGCAGATATTGCGCATCCAGCAGGATT
>JAGLCR010000038.1 GCA_023146135.1 Bacteroidales bacterium | reverse complement strand
CAAAAACTATTATTAACTAAATTAATTACTTATGAAAACAAATTACTTCTTAAAAAGGCTTAGTATGATTCTAAGCTTTATTGTATTAATGGGATATACAGCTAACGCTTGTAATTATACCATTACTTTAGCTGATAGCTATGGTGACGGATGGAATGGCGGAGCTGTAACAGTGAGTGTCAATGGTACTGCTGTTATTACTGCCTTGACAATAGCTAATGGTTATGGACCTCTTGATTCTGCTATTGCTGTTACTACAGGTGATATTATTTCAGTAGTTTATACTGCTGGTAGTTATGCATCTGAGAATAGCTATACTATTAAGGATGCTCTTGGAGCTGTTGTTGCAACACAAGGTGCTTCAGGAATCCCAGGTAACGTAACTGGTTTAGTTGCAGCTTGTCCTATTGCTCTTGATGCAGGAATGATTGCAATTATTGTTCCTACTTATAGTGCTACTCATACTGTAAAAGCTATAATTAAGAATAATGGATTAACCACTCTTACTGCAGCTAATGTAGATTGGTCAGTTGACGGAGCTTCTCAAACTCAAGTTGCTTGGTCAGGAAGTTTAGCAACAAATGCTACGGATACTGTTACATTAGGTACTTTTGCTTTTGCTGTTGGTACTCATACTATTGTTTCTTATTCTTCTGCTCCTAACTCAGGAACAGATGGAAATACTGCAAATGATACTACTTCTGTAACAATACCTTTTACAGGTGTTATTTCTAGTTTCCCTTTTACTGAAGATTTTACTAGTGGCAATTCTTATTGGCCATTGGCAAGTGGTAGTCTTTCAGATGCTTATGTAGATACTGCGGCAGGTAATCCTGGTGCGGGTATTTTCATGACAGGTGGAACTTCTAGTTATTGGTCTAACTATACTACTGTTACAGGTGCTTACGGTAATACTGATCATGTATCTACTGCCACAGCAACTGTTGATGCATCAACGCTTACTAATGTAAGATTTGAATTTGATATGCGTCAATCTTATACTTATCAGGGAGCATACGGTTGGGCTCGTGTTATGATTAATGGTACTGATTATGCAAAAGACTTAAATGGTGATTCAACATGGAATGCTACTTCGACAAATGCTGATCCTTTCCAAACATTAGCTTTTGATTTAAGCGCCTATGCTGGCACCACATTTAGTATTAGTATTGAGCTAGCTTCCAAGTACGATGCTACTAATTATGGAAATACTTATGGTGATGATATGCATATTGATAATATTAAAGTTTATCAACCTGCTGCAAATGATTTAGCAATGAGTGCTCTTATAGGACCAGCTTCTGGATTCGAAATGAGTAATGCTATGAACATTGACGTGATGGTTTATAATAATGGTACAGCCTCACAATCAGGATATGATATTTCGTATTCTATTGATGGAGGTGCTACATTTACTACACAAACTGTTGCTTCTGCAGTTGCAGGCGGAGATTATGACACGCTTGCTTTTACAACCCCCGCGGATTTAAGTACTGCTGGTGTTTATAATATTATTCTCGCTGTTACCAATACAGGTGATGCTGATGCTACTAATGATACAATTTTGGCTAGTACTGAAAATAGAGCTTTGCCTTATCACGATGGTTTTGATTCAAATGTTAATCTTGAGATACCTTCTGGTTGGTCAGTTGTTAATACTACTGGTATTACAAGTGCTTATGCATATGTATCAACCTATGGTGGTTATACCTCTAGCAACAATTTTAAATTGTATAATTATAATGCTTTATCAGGCGATTTAATTGGAGTTCTTCCTGGAGTTTATAGCGGTTTAGCTAATAAGGCCATGAAGTTTTGGCTTAATGGTAGTACTAGTGGTGACCTTATTGTCGGTGTAATGGATGATCCTAATGATGCCTCTACATTTGTAACGGTTGATACGATTAATCAAACAGGTAGTATTTATACTCAAGTTGCTATTAGCTTTAGTTCTTATACAGGTTCAGGCATGTATATAGCATTTAAGCATGGCATGTCAGGAAATTATAAGAGTTTCTATATTGATGATATAGATTTGTATGAGCCATTACCAAACGAAATGATGATGTTGTCATGGGATGCTCCTATGAGTAGCATTGATTATGCCAGTGGTGATGTTGTTGTTTCTGTTTATAATAATGGAATAAATGCACAAACGAATATTCCTGTAGCTTATTCTACTGATGGAGGTACGACTATTGTAAATGACACTATTACTGCTACAGTAAATCCTGGTGATACTTTACAGTTTACCTTCACTACTCCAGCTACATTTGCAACCGGACTTAATGAGTGTGGTGCTGTGGTAAATAACGGAGATGCTGTTCCAGCAAATGACACTGCTTTTTTTGAAATGACAAACTTTACTATGCCATATTTAAATGACTTTGAAAATTCAATTAGTCAAGAAGTGCCTAATGGATGGACTGAAGTTAATGAAACAGGTAGTACTCTTCCTTACGTTTATGCTTACAACTATAATTATTATGCACATAGTGGTAATTTTATATTAAAACTGTACAATCAGTCTATTACTTCTGGAGCTCTAATTGCTGCTCTTCCATATTATGGTGGTGCAACATTAAGTGATAAGTGGATTAAATTTTGGCATAAGGGTTATATTGATTGTGACTTAATCGTTGGTGTTATGTCTGATGTAAATGATACTGCTACTTTTGTTAGTATTGATACAATTTTGCCTATTGATGTATCTTACCATCAGTATGTTGTTGATTTTAGTTCTTATACAGGCACTGGTAAATACGTTGCTTTCAAGCATGGTATGAATGGTACTTATAGGTCATTATATATTGATGATGTTGCTTTTGAAGTAGCTCCTACAGCTCCTTTATTTGGAAGTAATCCTGATTCATTGTTTACATTTAATAATGTTCGTTATAACTATGCTGATACATTGGTTAAAACATTTGCTATTTCTAATGCAGGTATTGGTCAATTGAATATTAATATGCCTAGTTTAGGTGGTGTAAACGATACTAACTTTGTAATAGTTGATACTAATACTTATCCTAAGTCTTTAGGTCTTCTAGAGTCTTTAACATTTGATGTTAAGTTCTTTGGTAGTTCAATTGGTGCTCGTACAGCTTATATTGGTTTTACTAACGATACGATTATTCTTAATGGTGATGTAGTAGATCCAACGATATCTTCTTTCCCTTATGTTGAGAATTTTGATGATCAAGCTATTGATTTAGGATGGTCATTAAGAGGAGGAAATTATAAATGGATGTACGATATGGATCAAACAGGATCTTCAAATACAGGCCCAATGAGTGATGTAACTGGAGGTTATTATATCTATACTGAGGCATCTTCTGGATATCAAGGAGACGCGGCAAGTATTTATACAAACCCAATTGACATGTCTTCATTGTCAGGTGCACAGCTTAACTTCTGGTACCATATGTATGGAGCTGATATTGATACATTCTCTGTTGAACTAGCTCAAGGTGGTGTTTGGATTGTTGTTGATACAATTAATGGTGAACAGCAAACTTCATCAAGTGATCCTTGGTTATTGAAATCAGTTGATCTAAGTGCTTATTCTGCTACTTTGATTGATAGTGTACGTTTCATGGCATTAAGAGGTGCTAGTTATGCTGGTGATATTGCTTTAGATAATATTGCTTTTGGCGAGAATATGATGATTGATTTAGGTGCAGATACTGCAACTTGTGATTCACTTTCTATTACTTTAGATGCTGGTATGGGTGCAACTCCTTTGACTTACGAGTGGGTTGATGTAGCAACAGGTACTGTTGTTGGAAATGCTCAAACTTATGAAGTTATGATGACTGGTGTTTATGCCGTTACTGTTGTTGATGAAGGTTATTTTACCGCAACTGATACTATTAATGTATTGATTGCTACAAAACCAATTCCTGACATGTCTGCAGATGTTGCTATTTGTATGGGTGATAGTACAGTTGTAACAGCTGGACCATTATCAAGTGTACCTAGTCTATTATTTGCAATGTATATTGAAGGTTCTTCAAACAATAAAGGATTGTCAGTATTTAATGCAACAAGCGATACATTAGATCTTGCTAATTTCCGTATAGCGCAAGCTAGTAACGGTAATGGTTGGGCATATTACCATACATTCCCTGCAGGTGCTAAGTTAGCTCCTAAAACATCATGGGTTATGGTAACTAATCAAGTAGATCCTACAATGTATGATACTAGTTTAGCTGATGAAGTTTTAGGTTATCCAAGCCTTGTTCACTTTAATGGTGACGATGCTCGTGCAATTGAAGTTACTGCTGATGGTGGAACTACATGGTCAATTATTGATATTATTGGTGATCCAGATAATGATCCAGGTTCTGGTTGGGACGTTGCAGGTGTTACAAATGCAACTAAAGATCATTCAATGATTCGTAAAGCTAGTGTTTTTGCTGGTGATACTTCTTGGACTAATATTGCAGGAACTGATTCACTTGGTTCTCAGTATACTGTTTATCCTAAGAATACTTTTGCAGGATTGCATTCACATGTTGTTGTAATACCTACTACTCTTACTTACTTATGGAGTAATGGTGAAACTACTGTTGGTATTTTAGTTAAACCTACTATGACAACTACTTATACTGTAATAGTTGATAATGGAAATTGTCAAGAAACTGATTCAGTAACAGTAACTGTTAATCCACTTCCAGTGGTGAATTTAGGAAATGATACTACTATTAAGTGGACTGCTGGTTCAGTTACTCTTGATGCTGGTAATCCTAATGCAACATGGGCATGGAATTCAGGTGAAACTACTCAAATGGTAATTTATGACAATACTAACTTGATTAACGGTTCAGCAAATGTAATCGCAGTTCTAGTAACTGAGAATAATTGTTCTGCAACTGATACTCTTGTTATTAATGTTATGGACGATGTTTCTATTAATGGCGCACTTGATAATATGGAATTGAATGTTTATCCTAACCCAACCAAAGGTCAATTTAATATGGCTATTAATGGTTTCGAAGGTGATCTTACAATGAATATTGTAAACCTTGCAGGTCAAGTTGTTTATACTGAAAGAATTAATGTAACTCCTAGTTATATTAATGAGTTTGATGTAAGCACACTTTCTACAGGAGTTTACTATATCAAGTTAACTACCGATAATGGTGTTAAAGTTCTTAAATTGGTTATCCAATAGAGAATAATAAATATTAATATTAAGGGCATCTGTCAATCGACAGATGCCCTTTTTTTATGCTCAATGGTGAAATAGTAGGCCCATTTACGCCAACAATCTTTTATTGCTATAATCTAAAAAAAATGCTACCTTTGTCATGTATAGTGTTTTGACAAATTATTGACAGTTTCAAATTTATGTTTTTAAGTTATATATGCATAGGGCTCGTATTTATATTTGTTTTGCTTGGTTTTTTTATCATTCAAAAACAGTATCGTATGATAAAAAAATTTAAGGTCTTATACAAAGAGTCGATAGGTATTAAGCAACATTATGTTGAATTTGTTCGTTCACTTCCTCTAATAGTTATTGAGCTTGATATGAAGGGGAGAATAACTTTTTTGAATACCGCAGGACACGAAATTTTAGAGCTTGATAATTATGACCTTGACAGAGGTGTTTATATTGGTCAAATGATTCTTCAAGAGCAGCGAGAATTTTTTAAAGAAGATTTTTTATACGTGCTTGAAGGAGGTCTTAATAAAGGCCAAGAATACTTCTTGAAATCAAAAAAAGGTATAAACTATTCTATTAGTATATATTTTAGTAGAATAATTAATAATGATATAGTTGAAGGTGTTAGAGGTGTTATTATTGACGTATCAAGGAATAAGGAGTTGGAGCGAAAATCATTTCAAGTAGTTATTGATACAGAAGAACGTGAAAGAAAACGTTTTTCTGAAGATTTGCATGATGGTTTAGGGCCTCTTTTATCAACCATTAAGCTTTATATTAATCAGATGAATAATTCAAAGGTGTCTGATAAAGAAAGATTGGAGTTGCTTGCATTTGCAAATGATTTAATTGATGAGGCGATTGGTTCTACACGAAAAATTGCGAATAATATTCGTCCAAGCACTATTAGTGATAACGGACTTTGGGCGGCGGTTACTTCATTTTGTAATAGTATAGAACAAACAGGTATTATTCAATTCGTATTGGTGAATAATACTGAGCTCAATTTAAAAAATGTAGTCGAGAATAACATTTATCGAATTATTATTGAGCTTGTAAATAATACTTTGAAACATGCTCATGCTGTTACAATTAATATAAGCATGGAAGTAATAGACGATAGTTTTAAGATTGTGTACTCTGATGATGGTATTGGGATAGAAGATGATGCTGGTAAAGGCCTTGGTTTACAAAATATTAAAAGTAGATGTAAATCGCTTAATGGACAATATAATATTTATAATTCAAATGGAATGCGATTTGAAGTACTTTTACCATTGAATGAAATAATAAATTATTAGAAAAAGGGAGAGCTGATGGCAGAGAAAACTAGAGTAATGGTAGTTGACGATCACGAATTGTTTCGTAAAGGGGTTGTGATGGTCATTAATCGTATGGATAATATGGAGGTTGTTGGTGAGGCCGTGAATGGAAAGGTTTTTCTGCATATGCTTAATTCGAATGTTCCTGATGTTGTTTTCATGGATATAAGTATGCCAGAGCTCAATGGTATTGATGCTACTAAGGAAGCAATAGTGCGTTATCCAAAATTGAAAATTATTGCATTGTCCATGTTTGGAGAGGAAGAGTATCTCCAAAAAATGATTAATGCAGGAGCTTCTGGCTTTCTTTTAAAGAATAGTAGTATTCAAGAGATAGAGAATGCCATTCACCTAGTAATGGATGGAAAAAACTGTTACTCAAATGAATTATTGGGCTATTTTACCAATAAGTATATAAGTAAAAATTCAGATGATGCATCTAACGTGCAATTAACAAGGCGAGAGCTAGAAGTACTTGACTTGGTTGCTAAGAGTATGACTAATCAGGAAATTGCTGACAAGCTTTTTGTTAGCAAAAGAACGATTGATGGACATAAAGCTAACCTTATTCAAAAGACTGGATCAAAGAATGTTGTTGATCTATTAATATATTCACTGAAATCGGGCTTAGTGAAGATTTAGATTTAGAAATTGTATTTGGTATTAAGTGAAGGAAATTCGTTTTTCGTCACTTTTTTTTTGTTCCATAGCATCAAATGGTATAACTTTGCATCTTTAGAAAAAAGGCTATAGAATTCATGTTTTTTTTTGTAATTATTATCGGGGTGTGGCGCAGTTGGTAGCGCACTTGACTGGGGGTCAAGGGGTCGCAAGTTCAAGTCTTGTCACTCCGACTTGAAAAACAAGGCTTTACATATTATATGTAAAGCCTTGTTTTGTTTGGGATGTCCTTTAGGGTGTCATATTGATAGACCCGTAATCATTGATAGTATAAACCCTACTTTTTTTAAAATATCACCCTGTAGGGTGATTGACATATTAAATGCTATATACTATTTTTACATCATCTAATCAAAGATTCAATTAGCGATTTGTAATCTATTTTGATTTGCACTTATTTCCCATAAGATTGGCAAAAATAAAAAGGATTAGGTTTGTAAACTAAAATTAACCCTCTCTGCGCTCGCATTGAGGGTTTCTTTTTTACTGACTGATAATATTCTAAATTCACCCATGTTTTCTTTGTATTTTCGCGGCCTGATTATGGGAAGAATAATGGCAATCGATTATGGGCAAAAACGTATTGGCCTAGCGGTAACTGATGAATTTCAGATTATCGCTACAGGTCTTGATACAGTGCATGTAAAAGATATCCATAACTATATCAAAGAATATGTAAAACGTGAGCCTGTTGATACCTTTGTGGTGGGTGAGCCTTTTCAAATGGACGATACACCTTCTGAATCGGCAAAATTTATTGAGCCTTTTATTAATTGGCTTAAGAATACCTTTCCAGATATTCCTGTGGAGCGTGTTGATGAGCGATTTACCTCGCAAATGGCTTTTCAGGCAATGATTGATGGAGGCTTGAAAAAGAAGGCAAGACGTGATAAAGCAATGATTGATAAAATTAGTGCAGTTATTATCTTGCAATCGTATTTAGAATTTAAATAATAGAATTATGATAATGCCAATACTTGCATATGGACATCCCAATTTGCGAAAAACAGCGGAGGATTTTGATGTTAATTTTCCTGATTTGAACAAATTACTGGAGAATATGTATGAAACAATGTATGCATCAAATGGTGTTGGCTTGGCCGCTCCACAAGTGAATCGGTCTATACGATTGTTTATTATTGATGCTGGTCCATATGCAGAAGAAATGCCTGAATTAGCTGATTTCAAAAAGGTGTTTTATAATGCTAAAATTGTAGAAGAATCGGGTAAGGATTGGGCATTTAACGAAGGTTGCTTGAGTGTGCCTAAAATTAATGAGGATGTGCTGCGCAAACCTAATATTAAAATTCAGTATTACGATCAAGATTGGAATTATCAAGAGGAAGAGTACGATGGGGTAATTGCTCGCATAATTCAACATGAGTATGATCATTTGGAAGGTGTACTTTTTGTTGATAGAGTGGCCACTTTACGCAAAACCTTATTAAGAGGTAAGCTGAACGATATTTCAAAAGGAAAAGTAAAGGTTGATTATAGAATGATTTTCCCAGCAATAAAAAAAGGAAGAAGATAATTTAATAAGATTAATTATGAGAATTTATAGTATAGTTTTGGTTTTGGGAATGGTTCTTATGGCTTCATGTCAGGGGCTTGATAAGGATTCACAACAGGGTGATTTAAAGCAACAAGTAATGCATTTGCAGGAGCGCTTGATGAAGGCTTCTGCTTCCATTGATCCTGCACAAGGTGACTCTGTTGTAGCTTTATATAAGATGTATGCTGAAGAATATCCTGATGATTCTATTTCTGTTGAGTATTTGTATAGGGCAGCTGGTGTTGAGATGGGAATGGATAAGAATGAGAATTGCTTACAAACATTGGCTTTGATAGAACAGCGTTACCCAAATAGCGATTTGATACCATCACTACTTCAGTTAAAAGCCTTTATTTATGATACAAAGTTTCAGGATTATGACAAAGCTCGTGCAGCTATTAATGAGCTTGTTGAGAAATATCCAAATGATAAATTGACGCCTAACGCTAAGGCGTATCGTGATATGATAGGAAAAGATCCTGAAGAATTATTTCGAAGGATAGATTCAACTCAGGCGGCTAATTAGTACCAAATTCTTTTTGAAGCTTTTCTTTCAATTCTGCCCCACTTACTTTTGTGTGTAGTTCACCTTTGTCTGTATATGCATAGTTTCCAGTTTGTTCAGATACAATAATTGTGAAGGCATCAGTACTTTCTGATATGCCTGTAGCTGCTCTATGTCGTAAACCATAATCTGCTGGAAAATGGGGATTTTTAGTTACAGGCAAAACGCAGCGTGCACTTACAATCTTATTATCTGTAACAATTAAAGCGCCATCATGGAGCGGGTTGTTTTTATAGAAAATGCTTTCTAATAATGGGCTAGAAATAATAGCATCAATTTCTTCACCTGATTCCAAAACTTCTCTTAATTCGTTTTCTCTAGTAATAACTATTAAAGCACCGGTTAAAGTTTCGCTCATATTAACACAGGATTCAATAATTGCATCAATATTTAAGCCTCCAGATGATGCGCCAAGTTTTCCGAATAAGGCAGCTCCATAACGCCTTCTTCCAAAACTTAATTTTCCAAGCATTAATAAAAAACTACGTATTTCTTGTTGAAAAACAATAATTAATGCAATAACTCCCACGCTAATAAACTGACCAAGAATCTCACTCAACATACGCATTTGTAACATTTCTACGAGCTTCCAAATAAAATAAATGGAGACTAAGCCAACAAAAATATTTATGGCAACGGTACCTTTTACTAATTTATAGATAACATAGATTAGGTAGGCCACCAATAAAATGTCAATTATATCTGAAATCCCAATGTTAATAAATAGCGCTGTCAATGCATTGATATTTTTATGATAATTCGTAATTGTATATTTACGAATTGATAATACAAAGATGGAAAAAAAATAGGAGAAATCTAGAATTAATTATTTCTAAATTTTTAGGCAAAAAAATACCCCGACAATTGCCGAGGTTTTTTCTTGTATTGTTACTGTTTTAGTTGTTAAGCATGATAGGCATTACCAACATAATAATGTGTTCATTGGCGTCATCTTTGTTTACTGGGACAATAATTCCCGCTCTACCAGGAGTAGAAAGCTCTATGGTGATTTGCTCGTTACTAAGATTATTAAGCATTTCAATTAAGAACTTAGCGTTGAATCCAATTTCAATATCATCACCTTCATAACTACATGTTAAACGCTCAAAGGCCTCATTGGTATAGTCCATGTCTTCAGCGCTTAAAATCAATTCTTTACCTGATATTTTTAAGCGTATTTGATTGGTCGACTGGTTAGCAAAGAATGAAACTCGACGAATTTTATTTAACAACTGAATACGATCAACTGATAGGATGTTTGGATTATCCTTAGGTATAACAGCTTCGTAATTTGGATATTTTCCATCTACTAAACGACAGATTAACTTAAAGTTTTCGAAAGTGAAAATGGCATTTTTAGTGTCATATTCTACGATTACATTATCGCTAGCTTTTCCCAATGTGTTTTTCAACATACTAAGAGATTTCTTAGGGATAATAAAAGCATCTTCTGATTTTGAAGTGATATCTTTACGAACGTATTTCACTAATTTGTGAGCATCGGTTCCCACAAGTATTAATCCTTCTGCAGTTAACTCAAAATTTACTCCCATCATTACGGGTCTAAGTTCGTCACTACCAGTGGCAAAAATGGTTTTACTAATAGCTTGTTCCAAAACCTCCGCAGGTATACTAATAGTGCTTGCACTTTCAACACTTGGTGGGTTGGGAAACTCAGCTCCATCAAATCCACTTAACTTAAATTTTCCATCATCAGTGGATATCTCAATAAGTTTTGTTTCCAAATTGATGAAAAATGAAATAGGTATATCACCAAAAGTTTTTAATGTGTCAAGCAATATCTTTGCAGGTACAGCAATACCACCTTCTTCTTCAGATTTTACTAAGGGCACGTTTACCGACATGGTGGTTTCAATATCTGAAGCCGTGATGGTTAAACTACCGTCTACTAAGTTGAAAAGATAATTATCTAAAATAGGAAGGGTTGAATTTGTGCTCAATACACCGCTTATGGACTGTAGCGCTTGCAGTAAAACATTACTCGATACTATAAACTTCATCTTTATCTAATTTTTAATTTTTACTTTCATTATCGTAAAACACATTATATGTGTTTCTTATACTTTCACCTTAACTTATGAATTACATAATTAGGCTTTTACTAGAATTGAGGTAAATTTATTAAAAAAATACAATCTTTTACATTGTTTTTTAAAATTATATTATCAAATAATAAACAATTTACTTTAAAATACTTCCTTGTTATTATCATTGTCCAATGGCATCCTAATTTGTGTATTTACCAAAAAACTTAATGGGCGACTTATATTGTCAATTACGAAGTATTGCACACTTACCACATCTCTTTTATTGTCAACAAAAGCATAAAGTCGATCCATATCAAAATCAAAAACTTTTCCGTTCATGCTCTCTTTCTTTTCAAAATTGGGGCGATAATACATGGTCAATTTACGCTTTGCACCAAGTTTTGATTCTACAGTTACAATACGTGCTGGCAAATCTTGTTTTATTGAGTCAATTCGTGAGTCGCTTAGCTTATCTAGAAGTGACTCGTAATTTATGATAGTGAATGCGGCTAATTCTTCTAATACACGTAGTGTATCGAAAGATGTAACTTCTAGATTATTCATTAATTGAATAATCTTAAAACTACGATTTCCTTCATTAATAATTTGATATGACTCATGGGGCTTGTGTGGATATTCCACACTTAGTCTTTGTATATCCATGATGCTATATGAGAAAACTTCGTGACTTAACCAGTCTGAAGTATTAGCCTTGAAACGCTCTGTTAGGTAGCCTCTAAAACCAGGGATATGTGTGATATATAATTCATCATCATCCTCAGATTTCATCAGTGTGCCCATATTATTTGCTGTAGGTCCTCCAACATAAAATACACGCGATTTTACTATATGTTTGAACAATTTTACGCCACCAATATTAATCCGATATTTACTTTGATATATCTCAACCTTAACAGAATTTGATGCTAATTGGGTGATACCATTATTATATGCAGATTTTGCAAGAGGGTTTAACACTTCAATGCTGTGCATTGTTTTTAAGAGTATATCAATATTTTCAATAATAGGTTTTTCGTCACCATTAAGTACCCATGTGCCATTTTTGCGTTGCAAGTCTACGGTGTTATTTTTTTTGTCAGCAAGAAAAATACGCTGCACGGTAGATGTGTCATAAATAACGAAATGATTATCAATTGTGGAGTTATTTTGTGTGGTAAGCAAGTTAATAGCATATATAATTGCCATCAACGATAGTGCTAGTATGAGTATATTCTTTGTCTTCATTATAATTGAAATAGTTTAATAATTTGGTTTTTTTAGCGAGCGTATTTTCTCCTTTTAATAAAACCAGTAATAATACCAAGTAAGATTATTAACACGATTGGAAATACGGTGTTTATTACTTGCCATTTTAGTCTTTCATTAAGCACCTTTTGTTTGTCAAGCAGTCGTATTTTAAATTCCTTATTCCTAAGATGAATCATAATCTCATCTCCCAAAAGGTAATTTACAGAATTGAGAATAAATTTTTTATTGTCGAAGTATTTTTGAGTATAGCGATCGTAACCCAATGGTAATGGACGAAGTCCATTGGAGGTTTCCATTACTTGATTTTGAATTATGTCACCATCTGATATGATAATCTGCTTGGTTTCGGGACTTTCATACAATACATCGAATATTTTGTTTTGCCCGATAAGAGGCGTAATTGGGCGATATACATAATGTGAAGTAAATTTACCTTCGAGTAGCACGGCAATATTTTGGCCAGGAGCATTATATAATGCAGGATTTGGCCCTCGATAAATAATATCCACCAAGTCTATCAATACAGGGCTTGGGCTGATACGTGACTTATTATCTGTTTTTAGCAATACGGTTTTCTTTATTTTATCAGAGCCTACAATATCCAGACTGTTAACAAATTGTGTCTTTACAGCATTTAGATTGTCAGTTATAATGGATCCCTTAACGGGTAGTGCTATTGGGAAATAGTCCCATGTACGTAAGCTGCCTTCAGCTGTGCCAATGGATAAGGCATTACGGTTAAGTATCAAATTACTATTTATACGAACCCCATAACTGAAAAGCATTTCCTTAACATGAAGATCTTTATCAATACCAATTGTACGTGTGCCTTTTCTAAGGCTGTCCATATTTGCATATACTTTATCAATTAGCCAAATAATTTTTCCGCCGTGCATCAAGTATTGGTCAATAATAAATTGATCTTTATCGCTAAATGCAGAATCAGGTTTGGCAATAATAAGTAAGTCGTAACGAGGAATCAGTTTGCTATCACTTGAATCCATTTTGATGCGTTTGGTTAAGGCAGCAAAGTTTTCATCAATCATTATCTGACCTACATTATATGTTTTAGATAGTGCCATGGCAATATCAGCGGTATGTGCTTGATCGGCCTCCCCATGTCCTATGGAGAATACTACCTTAGGAATTTGTTTGGAAGACAATTTACGTATGGCACTCATAAAGTTTAACTCCAAGTTTTGAATGGAGTTGTTAAGGTCGCTAGCCGACGGTACTTTACGGCCGCTTTCCAATAAATTTATTGGTATTGATTTTCCATGATAAGTAATAAGCGCGCTAGTAAAAATTATTTTTTGCCCCCAACCATCATTATTCTCAATAGGGACATTGAAATAGGAAAGACCCTTTTGAGCTAACTCTTTAAATAATTTAAGACGTTCCTTTTTATCATCACTTTCCGAAGGGTTAATAAACTCGTATTGTATGTCTTTATTATAGGCTCTAAATTCATCAAGAAGCTCCTTGGTTGAGTTTCTTAATCGCTTATAATCAGCAGGTAAATCGCCATCCAAATATACCTTTATTGTAATATAATCGTCCTGATTATTAAGAATGGAGCGCGTAGTTTCAGATATGGAATATCGTTTTTCAGCTGTAAGGTCGAAACGCATAAAACTATAGGCACCTATAATATTTACAGCAATAATTAGCAAGATGATGCTAAGTATTTGTATGATGTTATTCTTTTTTATTTTTTTCGTTGCTTTCATGTTTGTCCTACCATTTTCTACTTTGCAATGAAAGCTTGGTTAATAATAAAAACAGTGAAATTACACTGACAAAATAAATCAAATCACGAGTGTCTACAACACCACGACTAATAGATGCATAATGATCGTTAATGCCTAAGGATTTAATCATCAGGTCGAAATCTCCAAAGAATCCTAGATTGTATATAAAATCAAAACCAGTAAAAATAAATCCACTAATAAATACAGCCATTATAAATGAGACTATTTGATTGCTTGTAAGTGAGGAGGTGAAAAGACCAATTGCAATAAATGCTCCACCAAGAAATAATAGTCCAATGTATGAGCCAATAACTCCTCCTGTATCAACATTACCTGCTGGATAGCCTAGTTGATATACTGAGAAGTAGTATGTAAGGGTAGGTAATAGTGAAATAATCAACAATATGAAGGCTGCCCAAAATTTTGCCATTACTATTTTAATGTCACTTAATGGTTTGGTAAGAAGCATTTCGATGGTTCCGCTACGCTTTTCATCAGCAAAAGAACGCATCGTAATGGCCGGTATCAAGAATAAAAATACAAAGGGTGCTATCACGAATAGTCCATCCATTTGAGCGAAGCCAAAATCGAGAATGTTAAATTCTACAGGAAAAACCCATAGGAACAAACCTGTAATAAGTAAGAATACGATAATTACAATATAACCTATAATAGAGGCGAAGAAGTTTGCAATTTCTTTTTTTAGTAATGCAATCATTATTTACTAATCGTTTATAATTTATTTTAGATATGTTTTGGCGAATTTATTATTCAAAGGTAAGGCGTATTTTAGTGTCTCTATACAATCCTAATAGGCTACTTGCATTTCCTTGATTTACAGAAATCTCAAGCATATCGTTGGAGTCGAATAGGGCACAAGCTTCACTAATAATAACATCAGAATAACTTTCCGATATCTCAGTAATTGCGTTTTTGAATGAGTTAAAAGATATTTTAAAACCGCGTTTTTGTCCTTGCTCTTGGAATAGTTCTTTTGTAATATTTGTAATAGCATTTTCGTAACGGTCAACATATATTACTTTACCAATGATGCTTACCAAACCTTCACTATCAGTTTCAATAGCAGGAACAAAAGACATCATTTTCGTTAATTCGTCTCTTTGGTATCCCATTTTTTCAATAGGCATACCTTCGATTATTAATTGACAGGTTTTTGCAAAAACATCCTTTGTGGAAAATGTGTATTTCTCTGTATCTTGAATTATTTCTAATGCAATAATAGCCTCAGGTTGCTTATCAAACATTAGGCTAAATATTCCATTATCAGCCCCTATAAAATACTGATTGTCAATTTTAATAAGCACGTGAGGATTTTCGGGTGAAGCGTCAGAGTTAACACCAATTAGGTGTATAGTACCATCGGGAAAATCACGGTAACAACTTTTTAAGACATATGCTGCTTGATTAACATCAAAAGGAGGTATGTTATGTGAAATATCAACAATGTTGATATCAGGAATTTGCGTTAGCAAAATGCCTTTCACACTACCAAGATAATGATCTTTTGTCCCCCAATCCGTTGTAAGCGTAACTATTGCCATATACAATATCGATATTTTTTGATAACTCCAAAAGTAAATAATTTACTAATAGGATTTTCCATTGATTTCAAGTCCGCAAATATGTTTTAGTAGCTAGAAATCAAGGAGAAGTATTAGAGTGTTGTTTTATAACTAATAAATTGTTTACATTTGTTCCTTGTTAATTACAAAAATAGAAGAATATGGATGTCGTAAACGATAATAAACCGCCAAAGGAAAAAAGTGATGGAAACGTTGTAGCAGGTGTTATCCTTATTGTTTTAGGAATACTATTCTTAATTGAAAAGTACATTCCTGAAGTAAACTTCAGAGATCTATGGCCGTTTTTATTAATAGCAGTAGGTATATTGATTATTTGGCGAGGTAAAAGAAATTAATTATTATTCACAAACAAAAACAAACTATGAAATTACTATTTACAGGAATAATTGCAATGATGATTTTTGCGTCAGCTATGATTCCAACAAACACTGATGTAACAGGAAGCTGGAAAACAATTGATGATGAAACTGGTAAAGCGAAGTCAATCGTAAAATTGTATAAAAAGGATGGCAAGCTTTATGGCAAGATAACTAAGTTATTCCGTGCTGCTGACGAGGAGCAAAACCCACTATGTGATGAATGTGAAGGTACACTTCATAATAAGCCGATTCTTGGTATGCAAATCATTAATGGCTTGGAGCTAGATGATGATGAGTGGGAAGGTGATGATGGTATTTTAGACCCTAAGAACGGTAAATTATATGATTGCAAAATATGGGTTGATGAAGATGATTCTGATGTATTGAATGTTAGAGGTTATATAGGTTTTATCTATCGTACTCAAACATGGCACCGCATAAAGTAAAAAAAATAAAGTTTTGGAAAGCTCGTGCATTGCACGAGCTTTTTTTTGCTTTTAAGCTAAGGGATTAGAAATAATTTGAATAAAAATTCGTTAATTTGCTAAAGCAAAAAGATAATTATATGATTTTAAGAGCTGAAAATCTGGTAAAAATTTATAAAAACCGCAGAGTGGTGAACGATGTGAGTTTTGAAGTAGGGCAGGGGGAGATAGTAGGCCTTTTAGGTCCTAATGGAGCAGGGAAAACCACCTCCTTTTATCAGATTGTTGGTTTGATAAAGCCGTATTCTGGCCATGTATATCTTGATGATAAGGATATTACAAAGCTACCTATGTACAAGCGTGCGAAGCTGGGGATTGGCTATTTGGCACAAGAAGCTTCGGTGTTTCGTCAGATGAGTGTGGAGGATAATATTTTATCGGTATTACAATTTACGAAATTATCAAAGGTGGAGCAGCTTAAAAAAATGGAACAGCTTCTTGAGGAATTTAGTCTTACTCATATTCGAAAAAGTAATGGTATTTCTCTTTCGGGAGGAGAGCGTCGAAGGACTGAAATTGCTCGTGCTTTGGCTGTGGATCCCAAGTTTATTCTTCTTGATGAGCCTTTTGCTGGTGTTGACCCTATAGCAGTGGAGGATATTCAATCCGTGGTATCTAAACTAAAGGACCGTAATATTGGAATCCTAATTACTGACCACAATGTGCGTGAAACTTTAAGTATTACTGATCGAGCTTATTTACTCTTTGAAGGTGCTATACTAAAATCAGGTACAGCTGATGATTTGGTTAATGATGAGCAAGTTCGTAAAGTGTATTTGGGTAAGAATTTTGAAATGTAAAACCAATTTGTCTAGAAAAAAATAATAGCATCCTTTTCTATTGTGAAAATGTTTATATTTACAAACAAAAATATAAATAAAAGCACTTCCTATTATGAAAAGACTATTACTTATTATTATTAGCATTACTATTACTAGTGCTTTAATGTCGCAAGCATGGCTTAATAAGTTGCCTGCAAATAAATCAAACTATTCTTATTACGATTATAAAACTGCATTTAATGATTATTGGGCGCCGTTTAATGTGGATAATAGTGGATATTATATAGTTAATGGTGTTCAGAAAAAAGCTGATGGTTGGAAACAGTTTAACCGATGGGCTTATAATATGGAAAGCCAGATTAATCCATCCACAGGTGAATTTCCAACGAAATCAGCAATTCAAGTTTATAAAGAATATAGCCAAGTGAATGGAATACAGGCCTTGAGTGGAACTAAAGGCACGTGGACTTCATTAGGTACTAATAGCTCCAATGGTGGTTATTCTGGTATTGGTCGTGTAAATTGTATCGCTTTTCACCCAACAGATAATAATACTTATTGGGTAGGTGCACCTGCTGGCGGATTATGGAAAACCATCAATAATGGTGCTAGTTGGACTTGCTTGACAGATGATAATAATGTTTTAGGTGTTTCTTCAATTATTATTCCTTCCAATTATGCTACTTCGAATACTATTTATATTGGTACTGGCGATCGTGATGGTTGGGATAATAGAAGTATTGGAGTCTTGAAATCCACGGATGGTGGTGCAACATGGAATACTACAGGTTTATCATTTACACTTGCTAATAGTGATATGGTATATAAAATGATTCTTGACCCTAGTAATAATAATACCATCCTTGCTGCTACATCCAATGGGGTGTATAAAACAACCAATGGTGGAACATCATGGTCGACACAATTAACAGGAACTTCTTTTATTGATTTAGAATATAAGCCTGGTAGTTTTAGTACTTTATATGGGGCTACAAAATATGGCAAAATTTATGTTTCGACAAATAGTGGAGTTAATTGGACTCAAAAACTCAATACTGGTTATCGTGTAGAATTGGCTGTTTCGCCAGCAAACTCTGCCTATGTTTATGCAATAATATCTTCTTCTAATAATGGCCTACATGGAATATATAAGTCAACAAACTCCGGGAGTAGTTTTTCAAGCGTTTACAGCTCGCCAAACCTAATGGGGTGGAAATCAAATGGTAGTGATGCTGGAGGGCAGGGGTACTATGATTTAGCCCTGGCTGTATCTCCAACCAATATCAATAAGGTTATTATGGGTGGAGTAAATGCACATAGAAGTACCAATGGAGGAAGCGCTTGGTCTTGCGCTAATTGTTGGACGTCATATAATGGATATAATTTTGGTAATCATCCTGAAGTTCATGCTGATAAACATAATTTGGTTTATAGAAGTAATGGCGATTTGTTTGAGTGTAATGATGGAGGAGTATATTTATCTACTGATGATGGTGCTACTTGGACTGATAAGTCAGATGGATTAGTTATAAGTCAAATGTATAAATTAGGCACTTCAAAAACAGTTGCCAACGAAACAATAACAGGCTTGCAGGATAATGGTACTAAATTATTATCAGGTGGAGTATGGAGCGATGTAAAAGGTGGAGATGGAATGGAGTGCTTGATTGATTATACTGATGCAAATACTCAGTATGGAACTTATGTATATGGTCAAATAAGTAGAACTACTAACCATTGGTCATCATCAACTGCAATTGAGCCCAGTTCAGCAGGAAATGGTGCGTGGGTAACCCCTTATATTATTGACCCAACGACTCATACAACACTTTATGCAGGTTATTCTAATGTGTGGAAATCCACTAATAAAGGTACATCTTGGACTCAAATATCAACAATGAGTACAACTAATAAAATTCGATCAATGGCGATTGCTCCTTCCAATACTTCAGTATTGTATGTGGCTGATCAGATACATATATGGAAAACAACTAATGGAGGAACAGGATGGGCAAATGTTACAAGTACTCTACCGGTTACTTCATCTAACATAACGTCTATTACGGTTAAAAGTAATAGTCCTACAACGGTTTGGGTAACTTTAAGTGGATACAACTCAAATATGGTTTATAAAACAACCAATGGAGGTACATCATGGTCGAATATTTCGGCGGGTTTACCCAGTATACCAATCTATTCTATTGTTCAGGATATTACTAATTCAGGTTCAGAAGCACTTTATGTAGGTACTGAATTAGGTGTTTACTATAAAGATGGTACAAATAATTGGGCGGAGTATAATACAGGTTTTCCTAAAGTTAGCATTGGTGAGTTGGAGATTTATTACAATACTAATGCCTCCAATAATAGATTAAGAGCAGCTACTTACGGTCGAGGACTTTGGGAAGTAGAATTATATACTTCTGCAAGCAATGCTCCTGTGGCTAATTTTGGAGCTACAGGCGATATGATTTGTACTGGCGATACCTTACAATTCACCGATTCGTCAACCTATACACCCACTTCATGGGTATGGTCTTTTACTCCAAGTACTGTAACCTATGTAAACAGTACAAGTAGTACATCCCAAAATCCACAAGTTAAGTTTAATTCCTCAGGTGTTTACACGGTATCATTAACGGCAACAAATACTAGTGGAAGTGATACCAAGACCGATACAAACCTGATTAATGTGGGTGGTTTTCAAATGCCATTTACAGAGGGCTTTGAAACAACATCCACCACCTTAGGGAAATGGGGTGTGAACAATCCTGATGGAGCGACAACATGGTCGTTGGCAACAACTGCTGGAAATCCTTCGGGTACTCGATCTGTTTATATGAATTTCTATAATTATGCTAGTGCTATAGGGCAAGTTGATTATTTGTTTACTCCTCTTCTTAATTTAAGTAGTTTATCAAGTGCCTCATTAAAGTTTAGGCATGCATATACTCGTTATGATGCGACAGGTACAGATTCATTATATGTATATATAACAGGTGATTGTGGTGCCACTTGGACCAAGATTGTTTCTATGGGAGAAAATGGGTCTGGTTCGTTTGCAACTGCTCCAAATAGTACTTATGTCCAGTCGGCTAGCTTTTCGCCTTCAATATCTTCCGATTGGTGTGGAGCAGGAGTAGGGCCGTCATGCGACTCTATTGATATAAGTTCCTATGCAGGAAATGATAATGTGAGAATAGCTTTTACGTCTTATAATAATTATGGCAATAATTTATATATAGATGATGTTTTAGTAGATGGAAGTACGTCATCTGCTATTTCAGCTAGTTTTACTACACCTTCTTCTTCTGTTTGTGCTGCAACTCAAACGGTGTTTACTAATACATCTCAAAATGCAACTACTTATACTTGGAAGGAAAATGGTGCTATAGTTTCTACATCTCAAAACTTAACTAAGACATTTGCAGCGGCGGGCAGTTATATCATCAAGCTAATTGCCAGTGATGGAACTAATTTAGATTCGACAAGTCAAACGATTACTGTGAATTCAACTCCACTTCAAGCAGCAACACCAACTGGTGCAACAAATATATGTATTAATTCAAGTCCAACATCGACCTATACAACTACTCCAGTAACTGGAGCAACATCTTATGCTTGGACCGTAAGTCCTACAACGGCAGGTACTATAAGTGGAAGTGGTACAAGTACAACGCTTACTTGGACTGCTACATATTCGGGTTCGGTAGATATAAAAGTGCAAGCGATAAATGCATGTGGAAACGGATCTTTTTCATCGCCACTTACAGTAAATGTGTCATCAGCACCTGCTGCGGCAATTGTGCCAACAGGGCCAATTACCTTATGTGTTAATCCCACAAACTCAGTTTATAATTGTACTGCAATTGCTAATGCTACTTCATATCAATGGATGCTAAGTCCTTCTACGGCTGGTACTCTTACTAGTACTTCTACTACTGCCACTATTGATTGGGACAACGCTTTTGTTGGTAATGCAACACTTACTGTTATTGGAGTTAATACATGTGGAAATGGAGTGCCTTCGCCAGCGCTAAATATTAGTGTAAATGATGTACCAGCTACACCATCAACCCCTAGTGGACCAACGAGTTTGTGTAAGGATAATGCCAATACAAATTATTCTGTTGCATCTGTGAGTTATGCTACGACTTATTTATGGGATATTGCACCATCAACTGTAGGCACAGTTAGTTCCAACGGAACCTCTGCTACGGTAGATTGGGATAATCAATATGTTGGTACTGCAAGTTTGAAAGTGTCGGCTGGCAATAATTGTGGTACAGGACCATTTTCTTCAGTATTGAATATTACAATTAATCCAAGCCCAACAACTCCAACAATTACAAGTCACCTCGATACTTTATTTTCATCGAGCCCCACAGCAAACCAATGGTATTACTCTAGCTCATTGCTTAGTGGAGCAACAAATCCATATTATATAGTATCAACAAATGGTAACTATTTTGTGGAGGTTACAAATAGTAATGGATGTAAGGCTAAATCAGCAGCATTTTACTATAATAGTGTGGGTATAACAACGGTATTGAACAATAATGAAGTAAGTATTTTCCCAAATCCTGCAAAGGATTATATCATAATCAAGTATTCGGGAAGTCAGGAAGTAGTTTTTGTACTTAGAAATGTTTTAGGTGAAACCCTACTTAGTGATGAATTTACTAAGGAAAAACGTATTGACCTTAGTGCGATTAGTAGTGGAGTTTATTTTATTACAATGCATGTTAAGGATAAGCCAAATGCGATGATAAGTCGAAAAATTATCATTAGGTAAAGATCGGTTTTTGTGTAAAAAAGGTTGATTCTAAAATATAGAGTCAACCTTTTTTTTTGAGCTATTCATTTATACTCTCAGGATGCAATACGATATATTGAAATGTTTGCAAATTTGAGCGTAAATATTTGTCCATATCATTTACTTTATCAGGAAAGTCAGTAGCGTAATTTTTTAGGTCAAGCTTCTTATATTTATATAAGCTTTTACTATTATCGTTTTTCAAAATCATTAAAGATTCATTGTCCAATACAGCTTGCTTGTCATCTCCATTTATTACTATATATGGTCGTTGTTCGTTAATAAGGTCAATGCCTAAAGTAGTGTTTAGATAGGGCTGTTGTAAAATCCCCATAATAGTTGGGAAAATATCTATTTGCCCGCCAATATTTGGAAATAGTTTAGGCTTTATATTTTTAGGCGAATAAATAATCAGCGGACTATGATGATAGTTTAAGGAGATATCGTAACGAACATACATTGCAGCTCCATGATCAGCAACAAATACAAAGATTGTATTATCAAACCAATCGGTTTTTGAGACAAGATTAATGAATTTTCGTAACGACCAATCTGCGTATTCAACAGTTTGTTTGCGCACTTTGGTGCTATGAGGCTTGTAATAGTCGGGTACGTAGTAAGGGCCATGATCACTGGCTGTCATAAAGCTTACAAAAAATGGCTTTTTATCGGTGCTTAATTTGTTTAATATTGGAATGGAATAGCGAAATAGATAATCGTCAGGTACACCTAGAGTAGTTTTAATCTCCTCTAATGGATAATCTGATTGACTAATGATATTATCAAAATCATTGGCTCGAAGAAAACCCTCCACATTATCAAACTGACTGTCGTGAGTAGTAAAATAGGTAGTGCTATAGCCCAATTCTTTTAATGTACTTGCCATTCCATGGTAGTGATTCATTACTTTCATTGGATGTTGACGGTAGATTGCAGGATAAGAAAATAGTGTGCTAAAAACACCATTAAAAGTGTGTTGTCCAGCAGTATATATATTGTCAAAGCAATAGGATTCATTGCAAAGGCTGTCAAGAAAAGGGGTGAGGTTTTCAGTACTCCCATAGCGTCCCATTTTGGCTGCACTCATACTTTCCATAATGATTACTACCACATTCATTTTATTTTGAGCAATACTATCTGGGATAACTCGCCTTGAAATTGTTGAACTACCCTTGGGATTTATTATGTTCAAGTATGATTGCATATTCTTAATTGCAACAGCATTATCCATTAAACTGATGCTTTTATTCTTTTCTTGCAAGTTGTCAAGATAGCTGCGAAGAAAAGTAAATGTAGGATTTAACCCTAGTTGATTAAGAAAAGGGTTTGTACAAAAGTAAGCTGTGCCAATTCTGATTGGAGATTTTTTCTCAATTCTACCACGCACCCCCAAAAACATAAGCCCCAAAACTAGTAATGAAACTACAATTTTTACCAAAGGGTTCTTAATGCTGGTTTGATATTTATAATGAAAGACTTTTCGAAGAGCTTTATAAAAAATAAAAACAGATAAAATCCATAAAATAATATATATAAAGTATTTAGGTTCCTCCAAAATCATCTTTAATACAAAGCCTGGATTATCGGCCCATTCAAATGCACCCATGGAAAAACGAGAGAAAAACTGATTAAAGTATGGGATGTCTGAAGCAGATATCATAAAAGTGATACTAAACAATATCAGTGTCCAATAGAAAATGATTTGTTTAAGAATTTTAATCTTTAGGTTCAATATCTCGAAAATAAATAGAAATAATGCAGGAAAGAATAGAATGTAACCCGATATCACAATATCGAATCGCAGTCCCATGACAAATGCGTGAAATACATTGGATATAGGTTCTGTCGAAAAATCTAATCGGTCGATACCGGTGAAGAATAATACCGCCCGGTAAATAGAAAAAATTGAAAGTACAACTATATAAATTCGTGAAATTAGTGCGACTGCACCCAATCGGATTTTCATGCTTGTCATTAATATTTAAGTCAATTGTCTAAATTTTACTGAAAACACAAAATTAGTAAAAATGCTGATGCGATAAAATCCTCTTATTGGAAAGTCATTTTTTTGTCGCATCTTCGCTATTTAGAAAATACAATTATCATAAATGCGCGAGTTAACCATTGATTCTAGTAAAGCTAATTTATTGGGTTTGGCCTTCCTAATTCCCGTGGGACTGTTTGCTGGTGTGCCTTTTTATTTACTTTGGCACCAAAGTATTGATTTGTTTGCTGAGATAGTATTTCTCAAAAGTGAATTGGTATGGGCTCTTCTGGTATTATTGAGTTTTGTTGCTGTTCATGAATTATTGCACGCCTTGGCATACATTATTCTTACTAATGGCGATTATAAGAATATTAAGTTTGGAGTGATTTGGAAAGATATGACTCCATACTGTCATTATAATAAGTCAATTGCCATGTCGAAGTATAGAGTTGCGCTTGCCACACCTGGTCTTATTACAGGAATTATTCCATTATTTGTATCACTTACAACTGGCGATTTTTTACTATTTATTCTTGCTTTATTCTTAACACTTGGTGCGGTAGGCGATTTTATTATTTTATGGATTAGCCGAAAAGAAAAGTCATCAAGCATTGTTAAAGATCATCCTGAGAAAATTGGTTGTATTATCATTGAGGAGTAGTACTTATCATGGTGTTTTGGTTAATATCTATCATCAAACCTAAAGTCAAGCCTGCCTCAAAAATCCTTAATTTTGTATAAAATTTAGAGCATTATGACAAGATATAAAATAGGCGATCGTGTAAAGTTCATGAATGAGTCGGGTGGAGGTGTTGTTAGCGAGCTTGTTTCGCCAACAATGGTAAAAGTAGAAACCGAAGATGGTTTTGAAATACCCTATATGACACGTGATTTGATACTTATTATGGCAGAAACTCCTGCCGAAAAAATGTTTATTGAAGATAGTATTAAGGATATACCGGTTGTGGAGCCCAAGGAAGAAGCGGAGCCAGAGTCATTTGAAAATGCTAATATTAGTTCTCTTATTATTTACCCACAAGATCGTAAGGCAGATGATTTTTCAATATATCTAGCTTTTGCGCCTCAACATCAAGGGATGCTTATTACCGGCGAACTCGATATTTATTTGGTAAATTTTTCATCACATAAAGTTTTGTTTAGCGTTAGCCTAAAAGGGCAGCAAGCTTTTCATCAGGTTGCTTCAGGGTCAGCACCAGAATATTCCCGATACTTTCTCGAAACTATTAGTCGTGAGCAATTGGACTCATGGTTGAATGCCAATGTGCAAATGATTTTTATTAAAGAGCAGTCAAAAAAACTATTGGCACCCGTAAGTACTGATATTCGCTTACGAGGAAATCGCTTTTATAAAGAATCTGCTTATGTAGATTCATTGTTTTTTTCGCAGAAAGCATTTTTACATCGCTTGGTTGAAATAAAGAATATACCACTTATGGGTGAGTTGATTGAGGTGGAGGGTAAAGAAGATGAGCAAATTACCGAAATAGTGTCAGCACCAGTATTACAGAATGATGAAATTCTTAAACATAAAACAAAAGAGGGAGAAGCGGTTGTTGATATGCATATTTGGGAATTGGTGAGTGATCACTCTAGTATGAGCAATTCCGAAATGCTAAATTTGCAAATAGCTTATTTTGAACGATGCTTGGAAAGTGCTATTACTCATAAATATCATAAAGTAGTATTTATACATGGAGTAGGGTCAGGCACATTAAAGAAAGATGTATATGAGATTTTAGATCAGTATGAGGGGCTTTACTATCGTGCTGCATCTATGGCCGACTATGGTGTTGGTGCCACACAAGTTGAAATACCTGAAAATTTTTAACCGTCTGATTAATTCTAAAATAGAAACAAAGCAAGGTGCAATAATCAATTTATTGCAGGCTATTTTATTGTAGTTTTGGCCTTTAATCGAAAAAATTGGCAAGAGATTTAACCACAGGAAAAGAAAGTAAGCAGATTATCATGTTTGCTCTTCCCATTATAGCAGCTACGATATTTCAGCAGCTGTATAATGTGGTGGATAGTATTGTGGTAGGTAATGTTTTGGGTAAAGAAGCTCTTGCAGCTGTTGGTGCATCATTTCCAGTTATTTTTGTTTTAGTTTCACTTTTGTTAGGGGTTTCCTCAGGTGTTACCGTGGTCGTTTCTCAGTATTTTGGCGCCAAACAATACGGCAATGTAGTGAAAGCAATTAATACATTTTATGTGTTTATCTTTGTTACTTCTCTTATTATGTCAATATTTGGCATTTACTTTAGCCATGATATATTTTTAGCTCTTAAACTGCCTGCCGAAATAATTGATGATGCTGTAGATTATCTTCAAATTTACATGGGCGGAATGGTTTTTATGTTTGCATTTTATGGCACAAATGGAATTTTGCGTGGAATGGGTGACTCAAAATCACCTCTATATTTCACCATATTTTCTACTTTGCTAAATATTGGCCTCGACTTATTATTTGTACTTGTATTTGAATGGGGTATCAAGGGAGTTGCTTATGCTAGTGTTCTGGCACAAGCAATAGCATTTCTAGGGGTCACAATTCAAATTAATAAAGGTAATTCATTGATTCACTTTTCATTGAAAAGCTTAGTTTTTGATTGGAAAATATTCATGCAAAGCCTTAGGATAGGTTTGCCAACTGGCTTACAACAGTCATTTGTGGCTATGGGAATGATAGCTATTTTGCGGATTGTCAATGATTTTGGAACGGATACCATTGCTGCATTTACTGCAGCTAGTAGGTTAGATTCTTTTGCATCAATGCCAGCAATGGCTTTTTCTTCAGCCTTGGCTACTTTTGTAGGGCAGAATATTGGAGCCAATAAAATTGAAAGAGTTAGAAGAGGTTTCTATATCACTCTGATGATTTCCTCATCCTTTTCAGTTGCCGTATCAATTATTATGTACTTTTTTGGACCTAGCTTAATGGGGATGTTTACTAATGATGCTAAAGTTATTGAGATAGGTTACTCTTATCTGGTTATTGTAAGTTCATTTTATGTAGTATTCTCAGCAATGTTTACTGTTCACGGCCTTTTGCGAGGAGCTGGCGATACCATTGTCATCATGTTTATTACCTTATTTGCATTGTGGTTTCTTCGTATTCCACTTTCGTATTATCTGAGTCGGCCAGAAATGGGACTTGGCTCTGATGGTATTTGGTGGGGAGTGCCTATTGGCTGGAGTTTTGGATTAACGGCTTCTTTTATATATTATAAAATGGGGCGTTGGAAAACTAAAGGGGTAGTGAAACATGAAAAGAAAAATATCGTACAAGACAACTAATAACATTTTTAATTGTCCTTGATTTATAAACTTGAATAATATTAATTAAAATTATAAAAATGAAGAAAACAGTACTTTTTATTGCTCTTTTGAGCATTTTATCTATTGGAAAGATTAACGCACAATGTACACCAGTTCCTTTCCCTGGCCCTGCTCTAACAGACCCAGATGCATCGCAGGGAATACCGCCAGCAGTAGCTACTTTTGCTTATAACCAAGTGATTAATATGAGGATTCCTATCGATACTTTAGTTTCTGGTTATCCTATTGCTATTGATTCAGTTGGATTGGATAGCGTTGCTGGAATACCAGCGTCTTTTTCATACGTAACAAATTCTCTTAATGATTATTGGCTTGGAGGTACATATGGTTGTATTATTATTCAAGGAACTCCAACAAATGCTGATGTGGGAACATACACACTAACCCTTTACACTAAGATATTTTTGGGAGGAAATCCAAATAATACCCAAATTCATACTATTGATTATGATTTTAAAGTACTAGATTCCTCATCTGTAGGTTTTAGTAATGTGCAAGAGGATCAATTTGTTGTTCGCCAAAACGCACCTAATCCGTTTGATTATAAAACTACTATTCGGTTTCAAAGTCCAAAGAGTACAGCGATCCACTTTGAAGTATATAGTATTGACGGAAAGCTAATTCGAGCTGAGCTTATTGAAGCACAAAAGGGAATTAATAAAATAGAATTTGTAAAAGGTGATTTGCCTGCAGGTATTTATATTTATCAGTTGAAGAATGAGAAGTATAATGTTCGTAAACGAATGATTATACGTTAGATATATTCTAGTTCAGCTTTTTTAATGCGCTATTGACACGCTTGTTTTATTATTATTCTCAATAATAATTTTACTGTTGTGTCAATAGCGTTTTGTTTTTTATCTTTACAAAATGAAAATCATTGCAGATTCTGGATCTACCAAAACTCATTGGGTTTTACTGTTTGATAATGGACAACAGCAATCTTTTTACTCCCAAGGTATTAATCCCTATTTTATTGAAGCTAATGCCATTCATGATATTGTGATTTCCTGTTTTTCGGAATTGGATGTTGAGTTGGTAGAGGCGGTGTTTTTCTATGGTGCAGGATGTGCCTTAAGCGAAAAATGTGATATTGTTCACCAAGGACTATCTTCGGTGTTTACTATGGCTAAAATTAATACATATTCCGACTTATTGGCATCGGCACATGCGCTTTTTGGCCGTATGCCTGGTGTGGCTTGTATTTTGGGTACAGGCTCCAATGTTGCTGTTTATAATGGGTCTTTATTTACATCGCAAATTAAGTCGGTTGGATATCTACTGGGTGATGAAGGTAGTGGGTCATATATTGGTAAGCAATTATTGCAATCGTTTTTGCGTAAAGAAATGCCGACAGTTTTAAGTGAAAAATTTAGCGCTTTATTTTCTATTGATTTGGCTTCTGTATTGAATAATGTGTATAAAAAACCTTTTCCCAATAGGTACTTGGCTAGTTTTACCAGTTTTGCTGGCGAGTATCATGAACATAATTTCATTCAGAATATAATCCGAAATTCATTTCGAGATTTTATACGTTACCAACTTAACACCTTGGACTTTGACAAACAAACAGGCCTTGGTTTTGTGGGGTCCATTGCCTTTTATTTTCAGGATATTTTAAAGGAAGAATTAGAAAGTGAGGGCTATAAGCCAGTTTTAATCATAAAAGAGCCGATTCATAATTTGGTGGCTTTTCATAAATAATAAAATGAAAAAGCAGCAAGAATACTTTATTATAAACAACTAGTCCCTAGTCTATAATTTCCTCCTTAAAAGACTTGCCTTCCATAGCCCTATAAATCTTCTCCTGAATACGTGTACGAATATCCAGTTTAATCAAAAGTCGATTCTCGGCATCGGGATATACCCTATTTGAAAGAAATATATAGGTTAAATTGTATTTGGGATCGATCCAAAAATAAGTACCTGTAAATCCGCTATGCCCATAGCTATGCGAAGAAACTAGCTCGCATGTTGGACCTCCTTCTTCGAGGTTGGTGATAGGTCTGTCAAAACCTAATCCTCTACGGTTATCATTCAGTGGAAACTGTTGTCTGGTGAAATCTTCAATCTCGGTAGAATCAAGGTATTTTTCACCTCCATAAACACCTTGCTGCAATAGCATTTGCGAAAGTACAGCAATATCGATACTGTTGCTAAAAAGTCCCGCATGACCTTCTACGCCACCCATCATGGCACAACCTTGGTCATGAACATAACCCTGTACTAGCTGATGACGAAAGTATTTGTCTTTTTCAGTAGGTACTATTAGGCTAGTATCAAAACGCTTAAGTGGTAGGTATCCAATATTGCGCAGCCCCATGGGTTGGTAAAAAACACTATCAACATATTGGTCGATA
Source organism: Bacteroidales bacterium (assembly GCA_023146135.1). Classification (GTDB taxonomy): domain Bacteria; phylum Bacteroidota; class Bacteroidia; order Bacteroidales; family UBA1556; genus UBA6267. The sequence goes on along the minus strand of JAGLCR010000038.1, from coordinate 8,899 downwards.
TTAGTATTTGATTGACGTTCTACAATTTCTTTCATTATATAAAATCCCAAATCGCTGTATCTATACTTCTTTCGCTTAAGTGGTTTTGATTTTATGATATCAGCCCATATACTATCTTGGTACGAATCGAGAATATACATATGGTCTGCTACTTGAGTTTCGTAGCCAGGTTTCGATTCCTTACTATAAAGGTACTTATTAAGTTTTCCATCGGTAATGGTGTGATTGTAAAAAGGAATCCATGGAGTGAGTCGTGCTTGATGACTCATAACATCACGTATCAACAGTTCGCCTTTGTTGGTAGAATCTAACTCAGGTAGATAGTACTTCAGCCTTCTGTCAATATCAATTTTCCCTTCATCAGCTAAACGCATAACGGCCAATGTAGTGGCTAAAACTTTTGTAATAGAAGCTAGGTCATAGATATTATCTTGAAAAATAGTATCCTGTTTGGTGTAGGTTTGGTAACCAAATGATTTATTATAGATAATCATACCGTCTTTTGCTACAAGCACTTGACAGCCAGGATAGGCTCCTGTATCAATGCCAAATTGAATGATTGAATCAATAAGAGATAAGCTATCGCTATTTATTCCGACCTCTTCAGGGTATCCGAAACTAAGGCGTTTTTTTTTTAACCGAATGCCAAAGCCTGAAGGGTGTTTTTTAGATGAGCTTATGGGTAAGGTGCCACTTATTTCAAATCCTCCAAATAGAGATTCAGCTGCAGCTTCTAAAGCTGCGTTATTGTCTTGATAGCTAACAATTATTGCCGCTGCCTTAGTGCCTTCGGTAAATCGTTGAAGTGCATAAGGACTGCCTTGTATGTCAACAACAACCTTAGTTTCTTGTGCCATCAAATTACAAAAGTCGATGCTTGATTGAAAGATGCCATAATTATGACGTGCTGAATTACTAGTTTTACTTATGCAAACCACAACCACATCATAGCTTTTTAATTTTGAAACCATCATCTTTACATCGCTAAGTGTTGAGCGTGACTTAATTTGAAAACGCTCAGCCTTTCGATAATCACTTACCCTTCTACTAAATGCATTATCCTTTGAAAAGCCTATTGTTACCACTGCGGTTTTAATTTTTGGGCTAGTGCTGAGTGGCAAAATATTACTATCATTTTTAATCAGTGTAATAGCATTTCGGTACAACTGCTTAATCAAAGCTTTATCAGCAGGAGTATTTATTCGATTGTAAATATCATTTTTATCCAAAGGTTTGAACTGATTTAAGCCAAGTTTATACTTTTCAATTAGTATACTTTTTACCTTATTGTCAACATATTCTTGTTGTAATACACTATCAGTAATAGCTTGTTTTATGGCGTCAATAGAAACCCGTACATCCTTAGGCATCAAGAGAATGTCATTGCCAGCTAAAAGGGCTTTTACTTCTAATTCGCCTGCATTATAATAGTTAGACACGCCTTTCATTTCTAGCGCATCAGTGATGGCAAGGCCATGAAACTGAAGTGAGTCTTTAAGTAATCCTTGCACCATAATAGGGGATAGGCTCGAGGCTCTACCTTTGGTAGTATCCAAAGCAGGTATATACAAATGAGCAATCATTATTCCGCCCACATTATTATCAATAAGCTTTTTGAATGGGCTAAGGTGGATACTGTCAATATCATGTTTGCTTGCATTTACAGTGGGAAGAGTTTTATGCGAGTCGCTATCAGTATCACCATGTCCAGGGAAGTGTTTTGCTACAGCCATCACCGAATGGTCCTGCATTCCAAGCATATAAGCTAAAGCCTTATTGCTTACATTATTTGGATTCTCCCCAAATGACCGACTATTGATTACGGGATTCTGAGGGTTATTGTTTACATCAACAACAGGTGCAAAATTGATATTTACACCTACTATTTTGCACTGGTCTGCAATTTGTTTTCCCATTTGAGTGATTAAACTATCATCTCTAATAGCGCCTAAAGTCATCTGTCTTGGAAATTTATCAACAGAGTCTAATCGCATTGATATTCCCCATTCGCCGTCAATGGCAACAAGGAGTGGAGTCTTAGAAATACCTTGATAGTAATTTACTAAATTGATTTGTCGAAGTGGTCCCCCTTGAAAAAAACAAAGACCTCCTACTTTGTTATTTCTAATTTCATTGGCAACCATCTCGTGATAGGCCTTATTTTTATTTGAATGTGCACGAATCATAAATAGCTGTCCTATTTTTTCGTCTTCACTAAGGGAGTTGTATACCGAGTCTACCCATTCTTCTTGACTTAATATTTTTGTTGCAACAAAAATACTGTCTTGAACACTATCAGTTTTTATCGTGTCATTCGATTGAGAAAAACTACTGATAGTAGGTGCTATAGATAAAATGAATAGAAGTCTAAGAGTTTTATATATTGTCATTATGTATGATTGACATTGATTTATTATGAAAGCTCAAATTTAGTAATAATGGATTATATTTTTTGTGATTTATAAGAGCTTTTTCCTAACATCCATTGTTAGTAAGTGTAATGTCATAAGGCAGCTAATTATTCAATATTTTATATATTTGCTTAAAGTCTGTCACAGGAAATAAATTATTATTAAAGCCGAGAATAATTAATACTCACCTTGTGGTGAAATACGTATTATCGGGTTTATTAAATATGAAAAACTATTCATTATGAAAAAGACTATCTACGCATTTGTTATGATTTTCGTTCTGTTGTTTGCTTATGCAGGAAAATATTTAATCGACCGGTCGCCTATATTTACCGGCTTTGCAGCAAAGGATATGGCTTCTTGTGTATTTGTGGCAGGCCGTACACCCGAAAGCGTTAAAGCCGTTGATTTGAATTTCTCTTTGGTGAAAATGGCGAGCGTTACTGTCGATACTATTGCCAAAACAGTTACGGCCGATTTTTTTGGTTTTGGAGAACAAACGGCAGTTTATCGACAAGGGATTGGTTGTGCTTTAATTGCTGATGGTGATTATGACAAGGCTCGAGCAATGAAATCTATTGTAAAAAAATATCCATTATACCCTGAGACAGTTTATTGGCCTATGGGAGATAAGTTGAGAGGGATTGCACCACCAAATTTGAATGAGGAGAAATTGGATAGAGCTATTGCTGATGCTTTATCCGAAGGAAATACACGCGGGATTGTGGTAGCATATGACACCCTATTTATGGCAGAGGCTTATGGCGAAGGTTTTGATCGTACAACACCTTTATTGGGGTGGTCTATGACAAAAAGTATCAATAGTGCTTTGATAGGTATTTTGGCGAAAGAAGGTAAGCTTGATGTAAATGCACCAGCCCCCTTACAAGAGTGGCAGAATGATGAACGTAAAAATATCACTACCAGAAGCCTTCTTCATATGACAAGTGGTTTAGATTGGGTAGAGGATTATGGTGATATTTCGGATGCTACCATCATGCTTTATAATAGAGGTGATGTGGCTAAGTATGCCATTAATAGTAAAGTAGCCCTTTCCCCAGATTCTTTATGGTATTATTCTTCAGGAACTTCCAATGTTTTGGCTGCAATTGTAAAACGCAGTTTTGAATCTGAACAACAATATTTGGACTTTCCTCGAAAGTCTTTGTTTAACCGTATTGGTATGCGATCTGCAATAATGGAAACTGATGCCGCTGGCACTTATGTTGCATCGTCTTATACTTATGCTAATACTCGTGATTGGGCTCGTTTTGGCTTGCTCTATTTGTATAATGGTATTTGGAATAATGATACTATTTTTTCAAATAATTGGGTAGACTTTACACAACAAGAAGCCCCAAATTCAGATGGAAAATATGGTGCGCAGTTTTGGTTGACTAAAAATGGTTATGAAGTGCCCGATGCCCCAAACGATACTTATTTTGCTGATGGGTTTCATGGTCAGAGGGTTTATATTATTCCTTCTAAGAAACTTGTTATTGTACGATTGGGTGAATCAAAAAAAGGAGAGTTTGATTATAATAAATTTGTAAGCTCAGTAGTAGCAGCATTCGAATAGATTTATTATGCGCATTTTTTTATATTATTAATTTAAGCATATACTTATGAAGAGGATTTTACTATTAGTTTGGATTTTAGGTATTTCGATGGTGTCAATGGCACAAACAGATTCAACAGAATCAAAGAAAAAAGTAAAAGAGGGTTTGATATTCGGACCCTTGCCTGTGGTTGCTTATGATTCTGACTTGGGTTTTCAGTATGGAGCATTAGTGAATCTATATTTTTATGGTGATGGTAGTACTTATCCCAAATACAAACACTTAATATTTGCTGAGGCAGCCTATTCAACAAAAGGGAGTGGTATTTTTCGTTTGTTTTATGATTCAGATCAAATATTGAAAAATAAAGATAAGTACTTACGGTTAAGTGTTGACTTAACATATTTAATGGAGTCGGGCTTAGGTTTTTATGGGTTTAATGGTTTTGAAACAAATTATAATACGGCTTTCGAAACAACGGATGAAAAGGACTATATCACGAGAATGTATTATCGTCATCAACGTAACTTATTTAGAGCTCAGGCTGATGTACAAGGACGTATTATTGGTAAGAAGCTACGTTGGGTTTTTGGCTTAGCAAGTTTCAGTTTTGATGTTAATACAGTTGATGTGGATCGATTAAATGAAGGAAAAAAGGAGGACTTTCTACCTGATACTATTACACTTTATGATGATTATGTAAACTATGGTTTGATTGGAACTGAGGAATCAAATGGTGGAATGTTGAATATGGTAAAAGCGGGATTGGTATGGGATACTCGTGACCTGGAAGCAAATCCCAATAAAGGAATGTGGGACGAGGTAGTACTTTATACATTTCCAGGCTTTTTAGGGAATAGTGAAAATGTCTTTACGGGTATTACCATTATTCATCGTCAATATTTCACTTTGGTAAAGAAACGTTTGACATTTGCTTATCGTCTTGGATTTAAGGGTGTTTTAGGTGGTGATATGCCATTTTACTTTGACCCATACATGGTTACATCTTATAGTTTAACTGCTAATAGAGGTGGCTTGGGAGGTGCAAGTACTTTTCGTGGGATGAATAGAAATAGAGTAGTAGGAGATGGTTTTGGGTGGGGTAACTTTTGCCTGCGCTATAAATTTTGGTATTTTGATTTCTTAGGTAGTCCCTCATATTTAGCATTAAATGGATTTGTGGATATGGGACAAGTTTTCCAAGCTAGAGAAATTGATCCAGTAATAAAGGCTCAGATGGAAAAAGATCATCCTGGTCGCTATTTTAATAAATCAGCTGATGCTATGCATTATAGTGTGGGTGGAGGAGTCCATTTTGCTATGAATGAAAATTTTGTGGTTCGTGTGAATTATGGAAAAGTTTTGGATACTCAAGACGGAACAAGTAGTATTTATATTACTACTAATTGGGTGTTTTAATAATATACTAAGTTTGAATATTGAAGGTGAACTATTGGTTCACCTTTTTTTTTGCCCCTGTTATCAGAAATAAAAAGCTAAATTTGATTATCCACCAAGAATTACTTGGAAGAAATGAAGGAAGGTTGAAGGCTTTAGAATTAGTATAAATAGAATTCCATAAATGGAACCCCAGAAATGAGCATTATGTCCAATATTGTCCATTTGTTTCCTATCCATATAAGCAGTGAATCCCAGATATAATAGTCCAAACAGCCATGAGGGTATCATTACTGGAATAAAGAGTAAACCCATTCGGCCTTCGGGATACAGAATAATGGACGCGAAAACTATAGCACTAACTGCACCTGATGCTCCCACGGCATTATAGTTTGGGTTGTCTTTATGCTTTATAAAACTGCCTAAGCTTGAAAAGAATAGGGCAGGGATAAAAAGTCCTAAAAACACAAGGTTTGCCATCATGCCAAAATAGAAAGTGAAGAAATCCATAACAATATCACCAAATATCCACAATACATACATATTGAAACCCAGATGCATATAATCAGCATGAATTAATCCATGGGAGAAAAAGCGATACCATTCTTTGAAATGCTTAATGCGATAAGCATTGAAAAGTAGTTTGTTAAAAACACTTTGATCCTTAATTGCTTTTAGAGAGGTGAAAATTATTGGTATGATTATGAGTAAAAGAATTAGGTCGTATGATTGCATATTTAGTTTCGTCGTTTGCTGTTGATTATTTTATTTAGTCATACGGAGTGTCTTGCTCTTCGCAAAGCGTATTGTTTAATATTGTTCTCTTTCCATATCACGCTTCACATCCTTGTCTTTTATACTAGCTCGTTTGTCGTAGAGTTTCTTTCCTTTGGCAAGAGCAATATCAATTTTTGCCAAGCCTTTTTCATTGGTAAATAGTCGAAGAGCAACAATGGTTAATCCTTTATCTTTTATTTTATTGTGATATTTAGCTAGTTCGCGAGCGGTCATCAATAACTTACGATCGCGTCGAGGTTCATGAGCATTATACGACCCATATTCATATTCGGCGATATACATATTTCGTATAAACAACTCATCACCAACAAAGGTACAATATGCATCAGTGATATTTACTTTGCCAGTTCTAATTGACTTTATTTCAGTGCCAGAGAGCATAATTCCCGCAGTTACTTCATCAGTAATGAAGAATTCGTAAAAGGCACGTTTATTTTTTACTTCAATTTTTTGAGCCATTATTATTTTCTTAAAACATCAAAATTTCCATCAGGATGAATTCGTATAACTGTGGAGGGTTTTGGTTCAGATGTAATATCTCTTTCAAAATTTACCACATGATCCACTGAATCGAGTAGTTTTTTATCAATATCAGCAAAGAAAAGTGGGGTGTCTTGTCCCGAGAAATTTGCTGATGTGGAGACAATAGGATGCCCAAGTTCTTTAATTAGTGCCTGATTGAATTTATTTCGTGTTACACGAACTCCTATAGTTTTATCTGCGCTAATAAGTTTTTTAGCAAGGTTTTTGGCATTATCATAAACAATGGTGAGGGGCTTGTTCCAACTATCCATCAAGTCGAAAGCTAAGTCGGGTACTTCCTCAACAATAGTATTTATATTAGCGGCATTACAGATTAAAACAATCATGGATTTATGATCCATGCGCTTTTTAAGACGAAATATTCTTTGCACAGCCTTGTTATTAGTAGCATCGCAGCCGATTCCCCATACGGTATCCGTAGGGTAGATAATAATTCCACCCTTGCGCAAAACGTCCAATGTTTTATTAATTTCTTCTTTCATTATTTCTCCAAAACTCTCGTCAATTGTTCTGTATTTATTTCTATTGCACATTTGTAATGCCCCTCTGGACATTCGTTTTTGCCATGTAATCCGCAAGGACGACAATCCAGTTTGTGATCAATTTCGATAATATGTGAATTAGTCGAAATTGGACCAAAGCCAAATGCAGGAACTGTAGAGCAATATACCGCACTTACTGCTGCATTTACTGCCGAAGCAAAATGCAATGGAGCCGAATCATTTACATAATTCATTTTGGCATCTTGCATTAAAGCAGCCGATTCTAGCATGTTTAATTCACCGCACAAATTTACACAATTCGCAGCTTTGCTTTTACGAATAATTTCATCTGCTTGTGATAAATCTCCAGTGCCTCCAATAAAGTAGATTTTGTACTTGTTTTTTAGAGCAGCTAGAAGCTCAACCCATTTAGAAACAGGATATTGCTTGGTAAACCAAACTGATGATGCTGCAATAACCAAATAGGGCTCCGTTTTATAAGTTTTCACTCTTTTGAAATCCCTTTCTTGAGGATAGAGCTTCATTTTTACTTTTGGGTTCTCGATAAAATCAGATAATAGCTGAAGATTTCGTTCTGTTTCATGCATAGTGCCCACTTCCGAGATATGATGCGCTATTTTTTTTGTAAAGGTAAACGAAAGTGGATTTTTGTCGAAGCCTGCGGTATATTTTACTCCAGAGCGGGCTGTTATTAATCCACTTGAAAAAAAACGCTGGGCATTAAACACGGCATCGTATTGTTCTCTTCGGACTTTTGAAATAATATGAAGAAGATTTTTTGTTTTTTGCCCTCTTTTATCCCAAATTAATACTTGATTTAATTTGGGATGATTTATTAGCAGACCCTCATTGCCTTTTCTTAGTAGGAAATCGATTGTGGCATCGGGATACTTATCGTGCAGCGCCTCTATTAATGGCGTAGCCAAAACCACATCGCCAATAAAGGCAGTTTGTATGATTAATATTTTATGCAGTTTCATCAATTCCATAAAACAAAACTACGATTTTTTTTCGAGCACTTATTCAGCACAAATTATATCTTTCGTCGTAATTTACTCCAAATGCCACGGCCAACCATTTTTTGAGCATCTTTAACTATATTTTGAATAATTTGCAGTATGTTTCCTTCACCAGCCCAATGCTTGTGAATGATCTCGGGGCTGATTTGATTAACCATTAGATTAACCATATAGGCTGCCAAAACAATATCGTCAATATAACCACCTGGGCCAATAAAAGCCTCAGGAATAAGGTCAATAGGGGAAATAAAATAAAGAATTACCAAACTAATTTTCCCTTTGAATTCTATGCTTACTGCTTTGTCCATTACTAATTTGGTGAGTAAATGAAAAAGGTCGGGTGCAAGTAAAATATATTCTAACCATTTGCTTTTTCGCCCTTCGCGCTTGTTTTCCCATTTGCGAATGATGGTGCGAAGTTTTTGATAAAAATCTGCATCGCGTTGCTTGGTATAATATTCTTGACTCATATGGCAAAAATAGTGTTTTTTAAAGTTCTGCTTTTTTTAGTTTTCTTAAATAGTATTAATCATAAAGGAATGAATATATTTCATAAGGCTACACTTTCCCCTGATACTTAGGTTCCATATATCGTATGGCAGCTTCCTTATTATCAAATACAGTAAGGAAATGATTCTTATGACTAAATACTAAATGCTCACAAAATT
>JAGLCR010000037.1 GCA_023146135.1 Bacteroidales bacterium | reverse complement strand
TAACACCTATAAAGGAGCTATTCGCAAAAAGCTTACTGAGAAAGTTGTTCATTCTTCAAAAGGAATAAGCACAGTTTCCAGGGCATTGAAAAAGGGGATGAATGATTGTGAATTACATCATGATAATTGGATTATTATTCCCAATGTAATAGACACTAAACTGTTTCAGGCTAATTTGAATAATTCGAAGATGGACATAATTAGATTCTCACATATTTCGTGTTTCGAGGAGCAGTCAAAAAATATGAGTGGAATACTTCGTGCTGCTAAATCACTTAAAGAGCAAGGGAAGAAGTTTGAATTGATTATGATAGGCAATGGCCCTGATTGGGAACAAACAAAACAATATGCTGCTAAACTTAAATTGGGAAACTCGATTCGATTTACTGGTGTTTTGGAAGACCAAGATTTAGTAGATGAAATGGGTAAATGCCGATTCTCTGTGCTATTCAGCAATTATGAAACCTTTGCCATTGTGATACCCGAGAATCTAAGCATGGGAATACCTGTTATAGCCACTGATGTTGGTGGAATTCCTGAAGTTTTGCCTACCGAATTTGGAAAGCTTGTTCCGCCCAGTGATGAGGATGCTCTTACTGACGCAATGAATTATATGTTAACCCATTGCCATGAATATGACAGCAAGGCAATGCATACTTACGTAAAAGAAAACTACTCCTATGATCAAGTGGGCAAGCAGTTTGTTGAGATGTATTCCAAAAGTTTATAATACCTCTACTTGATAATCTCGAGTAATAATTATATTTGCTTTGACCTTAAGGTCCCGAACCATTTCATGCTCTTTTAATAGCACCTTCATACGGTATTCATTTTGTGGCTCTTTCCCTCTTAGCTTTTGGGCTTTACCCGTATCCAAATAGTTAATATCAATAAAAATATTGAGATCCACACCCTCTGTTTTAATTGCATATAAACCATCTATAATTAGCATATCCACATTTGCAAAATCAGTAGAAAGTTGATCTACCTGCTCCGTAACTAAGTCAACACAAGGCATGGTGTTCAAAGTCCTATTTTTAAAATTGTCAATGGTTTTATAGATTGCCTTCCAATCATATTCATCATATCCTACCACTTTATCGATACCATTATTTTGCCTCCATTCTGTTCGTTCCAAAGGTAGAATTCGATAAAAATTATCAATATGAATAGGCTTCGCAAAAAGGCCATGAGAGCGAAGCCCCCTTGCAATAACATGGGCTAATTCAGTTTTACCTGTTCCTGATTCACCTGAAATTGCGACTGTATATCGATCTTTTTTTCTTTTTAGAATTTCTTCAATTATTATCGCTCCCGCTTTACGGTGTTTGTCTTCTATTAATAATACGTCTCCTAACATTATATATATATTTTAATCTTTACTATTGTTCAAATGAATATTTATATTTTTTTCCTTTATGCTTTAGTTTAAAACTAAGTTTTCGCCAATGTTTTGGCAGTTTGGGATTGGCCTTGGGAGTTTCACCCGATAAATCTATTCCACCAAAAGCGGTATAAATAATCCAAATTGTTCCGGCCATTACCCCCGTATGAATTCCTTCGGCAGTAGTACCTCCCTGAATATCGTTATAATCGCTAGTGATTGCTTGTTGAAACATTTCCCAACTTAAATCTTGCATGCCAATCTGTTGTGCAAGATAGGAATGCACGACCCGACTCAAAGTAGAACCATGAGAAGTTCTTTTTAAGTAATACTCAAGATTTTTTTCGATATAATTGTTGGGAACTTCAATTCCAAGATTCTCAATAAGCTCAGTAACTTTGTCATTATTCAAATTATAAAACAACATTAAGGTATCGGCTTGTTTAGCCACTTTATAATCATCAGGAGATTTACCTTCGGCTTTAAGCACTCTATCCATTCTATGAATATTACCATATTTCTGTCGATAATAATCCCAATCCAATTCCTCCAAATCAAAGTAGCCATCATATTGTGCAATAATTCCATCCTGCGAAACGACCAAATTCATATTTGAAGCTATCCGGTTCCAGATTTCTAATTCGTCTGATGCGAATTTTATTTTTGTATAAACTTTAGCTAATGCTTTAGTATTTATTTTGGGTAAAATGTCATTAATTTGATTCCACATCCAAACGCTCATCAAATTGGTATAAGCATTGTCTCTTATTCCTCCCTCATTGCTATTTGGGTAAGCCTCATGAAACTCATCTGGCCCCATTACTTTATCAATACTATACTTTCCAGTAGTTGGATTTAGTGTTGATTTACTTTTCCAAAATCGAGCGATTTCCAATAGCATTTCAATACCATAATCTTGCATAAACATTTCATCATCGGTATAATGAAAGTAGTTGATTATATTATAAGCAACGGCTAGAGAAACATGACGCTGCAGTGCACTATAATCATCGCCCCAGTCACCGGAAAGAGGATTATAATGGAATTTTTGTGTCTCCTCTCGCCCATCACTACCACTTTGCCATGGGAACATGGCTCCTTCAAAATTGAATTCTGCTGCATACTTTCTTGCTTCATCTAGACGATGATAACGGTACATCAACAGCGACTTCGCTATTTCAGGATAATGAACAAAATAAACGGGTAAAATATATAATTCGTCCCAGAAAATATGGCCCCGATAAGCCTCTCCAGTAAGCCCACGTGCAGGCACGCTAAAATCTATATTTACGTTATGAGGTGATGTGCCAGACATTAAATGATAAAGGTGCATTCGAGTCATCTTCTGACTTAAACGATCTCCTTCAATTTCAATATCTATCTCTTCCCATATCTTTTTCCAAGCCTCGCTAGACTTATCCATCTCTTCTTGAAAGCTACCAACAGCAAGAATATTCTCTGTTTTTAAAGACAAGTCGATATATTCATTCGACTGTTCAATCCATACTGTTTTCATCAAGCCAAGGTATTCTCCTTGTTTTATTTCTTTGCTAAAATAGGAGTCAACTAATGCCTCTGAAGTATGATGAATAAAATCAACCTCCTCATTTTCACCTTGAAATAGAACTTCTAATCGAGCTGCAGTCAAAATATTAACATTCGACTGCCTTGTAGCTACGATTAAAGCTTGTATATTCTGCACCCCCTTTTCACATTTATGTATAAGATGCTGCTGATTAAGCTCAGCATAACGTTTTACACCTTCATTAATATGATTCCCTTTAAGACTAGATTTAACACTAATATTAGCAGAATAATTTATGGGTTGCAAACAATAATGAATACCTGCGATATTAGGATTATCCATGGAGGCATACCTACGAGTATAAATTATCGTTTGATTTCCTGCAGTATCTTCAACTTTTAACTCTCGATTTAACACTCCAGTTTTGAAGTCAAGCTTACGACTAATACTTAATATCTTAACACAATTAATATCCATCCAATCCCCATCATCTATTTTAAAAGTAATGGGCAGCCAATTGATTGCATTCACGAAATCTTCATTCTCCAGTTCGCGACCATTAACCTCTGAAGGCAGTCGATTGAAGAGCCCTGCCATATAGGTTCCAGGATAATTCACCTCATTGATATCAGTTTCGCATAATGCTCCTCGCGTACCAAAGTAGCCATTTCCAACAGTCAATAAAGCTTCTCTTGAGCGCTCTTTTTCGGCATCGTAATCGTGATACGATAAAGACCAATTATCCTCATCCAACTCTTTTTCAAACCATTCTATGATTCCATCGAATCCAATTTCAGAAATATCGCTAACCACCTTATCAGCTCCCGCCTTCCAAAGCCCAAGCTCATTATCCTCACGTGCCAAGCCTAATACCATTCCGAAATTACCTGCTCGTGCAGCTTGAACCCCACTGATGGCATCCTCAATTACTAGTGCTTGGTCATAATTTACTCCTAAATTATCGGCAGCGGTGGTGAAAATATCGGGTGCGGGCTTTCCATTCAATCCTAATTCAGCAGAAACAACACCATCAACACGTGTTTCTATCAAGTTGATTAAACCCGTAATACGCAACACATTTTCCGCATTTTTGGAAGATGAAGCCACTCCTACTTTTATTCCCTCTGCCTTCAAACGATGAATTAACTCAACTGTTGAAGGGTATTCCTCAATTCCATCTCTTTTTAAGATATCGTTAAAAACAATATTTTTACGGTTACCAATCCCACAATACGTTTCATCTTCCACACCATCCGTGGGTTCACCATATGGTAATTTAATGCTCCTTGACTCAAGAAATGATTTTACCCCTTCGTATCTCGGTTTTCCATCCACAAATTTCAAGTAATCCTCTTCATGAGTAAACTCCTTAAACACCTCACCATACGCCACTTCACGCTGATGTAAATAATTGTCAAACATCTCTTTCCAGGCAATGGAATGCACCAGAGCAGTTTTCGTAATTACTCCATCAAGGTCAAAAATGACCGCTTTTAATTTATGTTTTGCTTGCATTATACTACTGTTAAATTTTGAACCATTGATAGGCGTGGGCTTTCATTGATAATTGTTTCGTGGAAGCATTCCAGTTTACATTGTTTCCTAATAATTCTTTAGAAACTAATTCATCTATTTGTAGTTGGCTTGTACTTGATGATAAATTTTGAACAATTAGTATACAATCCTGACCATGAGTTCTTTTATACATCAATATATTTTTATGAGGTGATGACAACCACTGAATATCACCTCGACCAAAAGCTTTATGTTGAGAGCGTAATTTGAGCATTTTACTTAATAAACGGTACACATTTGAACTAAGTGAATTAGGGTTTTGCAATTCCGCTTCCAATTCATCCCAATTGATTCGTCCTCGAACCAAAAATCGTGTGTCATCTTTTCCCGTTAGTTTGATTTGCTCTTGATAAAATTGGGTATCATTCTGTTTTCCAAATTCATCTCCATAATACACTACTGGCGTTCCTGGCAATGTCAACATTACCGAATAAATAAGCGCAATCTTATTAGGGTCATTATCCATCAACTCACTCAAGCGTGATGAAATTCCTTGCCCCAATCGGAAATCCCATTGTTCTTGTTTGCAATAACTCTCGTGAATATACTTTCGGTCTTCTTCCGTTACATACACCAATTCCAAACTCAATTCGTCATGACAGCGAAGGAAAGTAAACCATTGACTTCCAGCAGGAATATCAGGTGTTATTTCTTTGCTTAATGTATGGATTATTGGCTCCGCCGATTCCGACTCTAGAGCTTTATATATCTGTGGCATCAATGGGAAATGATAACCTGCATGACATTCATCACCATCACCAAAATACTCGATAACATCTTTTGGCTTTTGACAAGCCTCAGCCAATAGTAAAGTATTGGGTCTAACATAGTCAATCACCGCTCTGAAAAACTTAACAATCTCATGAGTTTTCGGAAGGTTTTCGCAGGCGGTTCCTTCTTCCTTCCATAAATAAGGAATTGCATCAGCCCGAAAGCCATCAACTCCTTTTTTTAACCAAAAAAGGAAATTACGCGACATCTCAACTAAAACTTGAGGATTACGAAAATTCAAATCTGGCTGAAAATCGAAAAAACGATGAAAGAAATATTCATCCCCCTCCTTTTTCCAATTACTCTCTTCTATACCATAGAATATGATTCGAGCATCTAGGTATTTATCAGTATCCTTATTCCAAATATAATAATCGCGATAGGGATTATCTGTTGATTTCTTAGACTCTAAGAACCATGGATGCTCATTGGAAGTATGGTTAATAGCAATATCAAAAAGAACCTTTATCCCTTTTGCATGAGCCTTTTTCAAGAAACCATCAAACACTTCATCTTGGGCTTTATAACCTAATAAATCAGGACGAATTTTACGATAGTCTTTAATATCAAATCCTGCATCTCGACCTGGGCTATCTAGTATTGGAAGAAGCCATAAACAGCTCACACCCAACTCCTGTAAATAATCCAACTTAGCTTCCAATCCTTGAAAATCTTTATTAAACAAATCAACATAAATGGAATATACAGTTACATCTTTATACCATTCTTCCTCATTTGGCAGGATGGTAATTTCCTTCTTTACTGTTTCTACTTCACTTATAAATTGGTTCAGCAATTCGATATGAGACGCTCCATAGATTGCTTTCCATAGGCGTATAATATTTTCCTTTTGATTATTCATTATGATCAAATTAATTAATCTTCATCGTGGACAAATAGCACCATTACGGCAGCAATTATTAGCGATATTCCACCCACAACAAGTGCGAGCATTGCATCCCCATCAAAAAATCTTTTTACAATAAAACCTAAAATTGTAGCAGCAAGTATTTGCGGAATCACAATAAAGAAATTGAATATCCCCATATAAATCCCCATCTTATGCGCTGGTAAAGAGCCTGTCAATATTGCGTAAGGCATTGATAAAATACTTGCCCAAGCAATTCCCACTCCAATCATTGGAATAATCAATAAATTGGGGTCTTTGAACAATATCATTGATGCCAAACCTAAGCCTCCTAGGCTTAATGAAATGGCGTGTGTTATCTTTCTATTTGTGTATTTCGCTAAAATTGGCAAGCCAAATGCCACCGCTGCAGCAACTCCATTATACACCATAAATAATATGCCTACCCAATCTGCTCCATCGTTATAAGCTTGTGATTTTGAATCCACAGCCCCGAAAACATGGGTCGTTACTCCCGATGTTGTATAAATCCACATGGCAAATAAACCTAGCCATGTAAAAAACTGAACAACAGATAACTGCTGCATCGTTTTTGGCATTCTAAGTAAATCAGAAAACACTTCAACTAAGCTATTCTTCTCATTTCCTTTTGCTTTTATAAGCAATGCAATAAGCATTAATAGTGCAAAGAAAATCAGAATTCCTGCCAATATAAATATCTTTTCATCCAGTTCAAAGCACCAAACTATGGTTGCCACAAGTAATCCTAAAGCACCAAATATAACACTCATTTTTATAAACAATCCTAGCTCAACAGGCTTATCTCCTTCGTGACCTTCAATAACATTTTGCTTGCGCTCATCAAACTCTTTCAACTGCTCTGGTGAATACTCTTTGGAAGAAATAACTGTCCAAAGCACAGTCAAGAAAAACATTGCTCCACCAGCATAAAACGAATATTTCACAGAGGGAGGAATAATCCCTTCTGGAGCCGTATTTGGTATATCAAGCCAATTGGTCATAATAAAAGGTAATGCAGATCCAACCACTGCTCCTATTCCGATAAAGAAACTTTGCATCACAAAACCTGTATTTCGCTGTTCTTTATTTAAGTTATCGCCTACAAAAGCTCGAAACGGCTCCATAGAAACATTAATCGAGGCATCCATTATCCAAAGCATTCCGGCAGCCATCCATAATACAGGTGAATTAGGCATAATAAATAAAGCCAAAGAAGCTAGAATAGCACCCACAAGAAAGTAGGGCTTTCGTCGACCAAGTTTATTCCATGTATTATCACTCATATACCCAATTATGGGTTGGATAATTAAGCCCGTTACTGGAGCAGCAATCCACAGTATTGGAATATCATCAACCTTGGCACCAAGTGTTTCGAAAATCCTTGAAACATTTGCATTTTGCAAAGCAAAACCAAATTGAATTCCTAAGAATCCAAAACTCATATTCCATATTTGCCAAAAACTTAAATTCGGTTTTTTTGTCATAATAAATTATTTCTGATTGAAAATGATAAGCTTTTTAGTTTCATTATAACCTGCTGCAATAATATGAACAAAGTATAATCCAGACTTGAGGTAATGTGCATTATTGATATGAATATTTCCTTGCCCAGGAATAGTAGTTGTATATTCATAAACTACCGCTCCATTCATATCATTAATCATAATCTCTACCTTTGTTTCGGCAATAGTTCCAGTATTAATACTGATAGTAAAACTACTATTAGTTGGATTTGGATAAACCTCACTTATTCCCGCTGGAATTTCAGGAAGGGGTGGGCTCCATAATGTATCATTGAAGTTGGGTTTCGCTAATTTCACATCAGTATATAAGTGGTACTCACCCGGAGCTAGGCTAATAGGTTTAAGCACATCTTTAATCATCAAAGAATCGCCTGAAAAATAATCATACCAATATCCAATAGCAGGAAAATCTGGAATGATATCACCACGCTTCACATCAAAATTACCTATAATCAATACATTCATTACACTATCCAGCAACACAATGCGCTTCATTTCAGTGCTAACATCCAAAGTGTAATTTGTAGTCTGAAATACTGGATATTGAGTTCGTAATGCTGATAAACTTCCATAAAAATCATAGACTCTTTTACGATTGGCATTTGAATAATAATCCCACATAATAGGCTTCTCCCCTGTTCTACCATTATAATCAATGGAGTAGTCGTATCCCAATTCTCCAAACTGCCAAATCATTTTAGGACCTGGAATGGTTAAAAAGAAAATAGCATCTAGCTGCATTCTTAATAAACCAGTAGACTTAACCTTGGTACTATAATCACCATCACCACCTCCCCATTGGTCACATTTGTACATCAAGCGTTCTTCGTCATGGCTTTCCATATAACCTACTACATGAGCTTGAGTCCAGCCCCGCTTTTGATACGAAATCCATGAAAAATCAGACTTTCCTGCTGCATTATACCCCATGGCAGCCTCACTATAACTATGATTCAGATTACCCCACAACATCATTCCACGTCCTGACAAATCTTTCTCTTCGCTGTTATCAGCAAAATGCTCCAAAATGGTATAAGCATTAGGATTTACCGATTGGATTGTATCCTTATAGGCTTCCAATGTATGAATTCTAGCTGCATCATATTGCCCCCAAGCACCTACATTCCCTAAAGTATTTTTTTGAGTAAAGCCTTTAGATAAATCAAATCTAAAACCATCCACTTTAAACTCCTCAAGCCAAAACTTAAGACTACGACTTATGTATTTCCTTGTAACCATGCTTTCGTGGTTCATATCATAGCCAACATTATAATCATGCTTAGGTATAGGATTAAAAAATGGACTATTGGAAGCAGGTCTATTATTATCATGATCCCACCACATTAATACATAAGGTGATGTTCCAAAAGAGTGGTTATAAACCACATCTAATATCACAGCTATTCCATTTTGATGACATACATCTACAAACTTCTTAAAGCTGTTTTTAGGTCCATAATATTTATCTACTGCAAAATAGTAGTTTGGGTTATAACCCCAGCTAGAATTACCTTCAAATTCATTTACTGGCATCAATTCAATTGCATTGATTCCTAAACGCTTAAAATAATTTATTGAATCTAATACTGCTTCGAAAGTATGCTCTTTTACAAAGTCACGTACTAAAAGCTCATATATTATCAAATCCTCCTGCTTTGGTGCAACAAAACTGGTATCTATCCATTGGTATTTTGCTTGCTTTATTTGTAGAACCGTAGCAACACCACTGGTTTTATTTTTTGGATAGTCCAACATGTTTGGATAAGTGGCAGCAGTGATATAACTGTCGTTCCATGGATCACTCACCTTTTCGGCATAGGGGTCTCCCACTTTTATATCTCCATCAATTAAATACTGAAAAATATACTCCTTAGTCGATTGTAAATTTGATATTTCCAACCAAAAATAATTACTGTCAGGGGTTTGTTTCATATAAAAACCCGAATCAATCTGCCAATCGTTAAAATCGCCAATAACAAAAGCATAAGACTTCAGCGGAGCATATAAGCATAAGACAACGCGATGTGTATCCAAATAATTAATTCCTTCTTTTATTCCAGCAGGCAATGGTTCAATGCTCACAGGTTTTCGAACAAAATAATAAAAAGAATCCACTACATAATTATTAAGAGTATCCTTTGCAGCTCCCTTTATCCATAACTTATTATACTGATTTGCAAGTATAGTATCAAGCAACACATTTCCGGAATCACTTTTAATTTTCACATTATTTGCAAACAAAAAAACCGAATCAGCACCTGTAGCAGTTAGGTTCAAATCTAATGTATCATTAAACTCGACCAGTTCAAAACCATTAATAGGCTTGCTTAATGCAATTTGTAATCCCGGCTCGTACACGGCAACAAAGATATCGCTACCATCGGTATTTTTCCCAGTCAACCATGAACCTCCCACCTCGGCAGCACTTCGAAATACTAGGGCTATTTTTAATATTTTTTCAGATGCAGGAACTCCAAAATAAGTGCGAATGTCAGGAGCAATTGTAAACTCATAAGCAAAGCTACCCACTTTCGTCAGTTTGGTTTCTGGAGTATTTTGACCCCAATTGGTTTTCACATATTTCCAATCTGAGGGCGAAGTACTTAAATCAGTAATCACACCAACATGTGCATAAACATCACCGGAATAGTTTGCCAATCCCGCTGAACCACTTTGACTATCAAACGTAATTTTCACAGAATCATCTGCCGTAGGAAAAGCAGGGTCCGTAACAATCACTTGAGCACTTGAAAAATAGGATAAAAAAATTAAACCTACAATAATTCTAATTCTAATGTTATATAAAATATTCAATTTACAAAGTTTATTAATAAATGTTAAAATCAAGATAAAAAAAGGCCTACATTTGCGGGTCGTATCACTTTAACAGCCTTACTTATTTGCAAAAATAATTATTTCAGAGATACGGTTGAGTTAATAATTAAAACTTTTACTTATGGTTCGAATTTTACATCGAAATATTAAGAAAGTAGCCCTTCTCTTTCTAATCCTTATGCTAAGCTCTTATGCTAAGGCACAAAACATCAGTATTCATGGCACAGTGAGAGACAGCTCTAACAACTCCACAATAGTTGGAGTAAACGTATTACAAAAAGGAACTCAGAATGGAATTGTTACTGATAATTCAGGAAACTACAAATTAGAAGTACCCAAAGGCTCAACAATCATTTTCTCGTTTATGGGGTATACAAAAAAAGAGATTATTGCTCATAAAGAGGGCAAACTCGATGTAGCTTTATCTTCATCCATAAAAGAATTAGACGAGCTAATTGTGATTGGTTATTCTACACAAAAGAAAACAGATAAGACTGGAGCCGTAAGTAATGTCCAAGCTGATGATTTAAACGGTGGTGTTTTGACTGACGCTATTCAAGGAATGCAAGGGAAAGCAGCAGGCGTTTCCATTACAAAAAAAGGCGGAGACCCCAACTCTGGTTTCTCAGTTCGTATTCGTGGAGCTTCAGGATTTAATTCTAATACACAGCCCTTATACGTAATAGATGGAGTTGCAGGCGCAGATCCAACAATTATTGCTGCTGAAGATATTGCATCCTACAATATACTAAAAGACGCTGCATCAACAGCCATTTATGGTTCAAGAGGCTCTAACGGAGTTATAATCATTACTACTAAATCAGGAAAAAGCGCTGGTGGTGGTAAATTTAGCAAGGTAGAATTTAGTTCTCAGGTATCCGTCGATAAAGTGTCGAACAAGTATAATGTCTTATCAGCAAATGAAATGAGGGGCTTCACTAATACTTTATTGAAAGAAGCACAGGTTGATAGTCCTCATTATGTTATGGAAGACGTATTTAATGATGGTGGAGCAAGCACTGATTGGCAAAATGAAATATTCAGAACTGGCATATCCACTTCCACAAATTTAAGTTTATCCGGTGGAAATAGTACAAATACCTATTATGCATCTTTAACTCGAGCAAGTTGGGGAGGTGTAATGAGAGGTACATCTAAAGACCGTACTACTGCACGAATTAATGTAACACATAAAGCATTCAAGAATCATGTAACATTCTCAGGAAGCCTTTTAGGTTCATTCGAGAAAAACGATTATGAGAATTATAGTGGGTGGGGAAAGGATGATATTATCTACCAAGCATTACAACGTAACCCTACTGATCCTGTTTATAATTCAGATGGAACTTATTATAAATCCTCGCGTGTATTCAATTATGAAAATCCTGTCGCTGTAATTAATGAAGTAACAAATAACCGTGACAATCAAAAATTCTTAGGAAATTTTAGAACAGATTATGAAATCATTGAAGGGCTTGTTGCTAGTTTAAACTACAGTTATATTCGTGACGATGCCTCAACAAACTACTTTAGGCCAAATGGTTTATATGCATCTGCCGACAATGGTTTTGCTAAAAAACAATCGACCCTAAGCGAGCAACAAATATTAGAATTCACTACTGTTTACAATAAAACCATTAAAAAGAACCATAATTTGAACCTTTTAGGTGGTTATTCATGGCAAGAAACTATTTACAGTGGCTTCTACGCACAAGGTCGTGATGCACAATCTAATTATAGCGGCCCAGATAACCTAGCCGTTCTTAATGATGTGGTTTATGGTGATATTGGCTCATGGAAAGGAAAATGGAATTTAATTGGATTTTTTGGTAGAGCACAATACAATTATAAAAGTAAATATTATGTTTCAGCCTCAATTCGTAGAGATGGCTCATCAAAATTTGGTGAAAACAATAGATGGGGTTGGTTCCCTACTGCTGCAATTGGCTGGACAATGAGTAATGAGAGCTTCCTTAAAAATACTGAATGGTTAAGTATATTAAAACTAAGAGCAAGTTACGGTATTTCTGGAAATCAAGAAATTGGTGAATATCACAGTATCGTTGTTTGGGAACCTAGTGGAAAAGCTACTAATCCAGAAACTGGTCAACAGGTAATTACTTTCAAGCCTGCATGGAATGCCAATCCTGATTTGAAATGGGAGCAAACATCAGAGATTAACCTTGGTATTGACTTTGGATTTTTCGACAATAAATTGAGCGGTAGTTTTGAATTATACAGAAAAAAAACTAGCGATTTATTAGGCGAATATAATGTTCCTGTACCACCAAATTTGGCTTATAAAACATTTGCTAATTCAGGCTCACTTACTAATAATGGTATTGAATTATTTATCCAAGCCTATGCATATGATAGAAAGAATTTTAAATGGCGTACAAGCTTAGTTTTTGCTCATAATAAAACTATAATCACCGATCTTGGCAATTATTTTAATGAAGAAGATGGTGTTCGAAAAGAAGGCTATATTTCAGGGCGTGGAATGGTAGGAGAAGAGTATTATGTAACAGGTATAATGGAGGGAGAAGAGACGGGATCTTTTTATGTTCCTACCTATGTTACTTTAAAAGACGGGAAATTTATATATGAATCGGTGTCTGGTGGTTATACTGACCAACTTAGTGAAGCAAAAAGAACCATTGTTGGTACTGCGGCACCCGATTTCGAAATTGGATGGTCAAATACATTTACATTATATAAACGTTGGAATATTGACTTTGCATTACGATCAATGATTGGAAACTCTGTGTATAATGCTACACGCATGTTTTTTGATAACCCGGGCAACTTACCTTCGCTTAATGCTTATCCTGATGCTATTGAATGGCGTGAAGATGGCAGAACATCTGGATCAAGTATAGCAGATATTTATGTTGAGGATGCCTCATTCGTAAAACTTGATTATATTTCTGTTTCCTACGATTTCAATATGGAAAAAACTAAGGTGATAAATAACATTCGTATATTTATTTCTGCCAATAATGTATTTACATTGACTAAATATTCAGGCGTTGACCCAGAAACATCTATTGATGGATTAGCCTTTGGAATTGATCAGTATAATGTTTATCCAAAAACTCGTTCTATTACATTTGGATTAAAAGCAACCTTTTAAAAGTAAATATCAATGAAAAATATATACATCTTATTTATTTTAGCAACAATAGTTTTTTCTTCATGTACAAAACTGGATGAGGAATTATACGATAAGATTCCTGGAGATGTTTATCCAGAGAATGAAAACCAAATTGCAAACTTAAGTGTTGAGGCTTACGCAAAACTACGACCAATAATTGATGATGAAGGATGGTGGTTTTTAGCACAAGAAATATCATCTGACGAACTTGCAGCCCCCACTAGAGGTAGTGATTGGTATGATGGAGGCAAATGGGTAGATATGCACACTCATGATTGGTCTAACGACAATGAAGGGGTAAATAGAATATGGGGTAATTTATGGACTGGAATTACAACCTGTAATCAAATATTAGATTTAATGCATGGACTTCCTCAAAATGAAGCTCTCGTTAAAAAAGCCAAAGAAGTAGAAGTCTTAAGATCTTTCTATTATTACCTTTTATTGGATAATTATGGTGATGTACCTTATTTAACAAGTGCAAAGAACGCACCCGACTTGCCCTATAAAATGAAAAAGGAAGCTGTTTATGATAGTTTAATAGCTACTGTAAGTGGTGCTATTCCCAGCTTAAAGGCTATTGACAATAAGTATATGGCAACTCGTTATATGGGTTTTGCACTTTTAGCAAAACTTTATTTGAATGCTGAAACCTATTCTGGGACGCCACAATGGAAAAAAGCTAGTCAGTATTGTGACAGTATTATTAATGGACCATATTCTTTGGCAACAAACAATAAGGACCCTTTTATTACAGACAATGAAAATTCATCGGAAATAATATTCTCAATCCCTTTTGATGAGGATAATTTTAAAGGCTTTAGACTGCATATGCGAACATTACATTATCAACAAAATTTGGAATTTGATATGACTGTAGGACCTTGGAATGGTTTTGCTGTGGTACCAACTTTCTTTGATACCTATGAAGCTGGTGACGCTCGAAAAGATGCTTATCATTTATACGGACAACGCTTTGATACACATGGGAACAAAATCCTTGATGGAGAAACTCATAAACCATTAGATATTAACCCACATCTCCCAGCCTTAACTATGGTTGCTCCTACTTATACACCTGAGCAAATTCGAACAAGTGGAGCACGTGTAGGTAAGTATGAAATAAAAAAAGGTACAAAAGAAAACTTAAGCAATGATTTTCCTCTTTTCCGTATCACCGACTTTTACTTAATGAAGGCAGAAGCGGAAATACAACAAGGAAATAATGGAGATCAATGGGTTAATCCAATTCGCCAACGCGCAGGAGTAAGCACTTGGGCTGGTACTACACTAACACAACTTTTAGCAGAAAGAGGCCGTGAACTTTATTGTGAAGGACATCGCCGTCAGGATCAAATAAGATTTGGTGTTTGGGGTCAGGCCTGGTGGAAGAAACCTACTCATGGAAATTCAAAAGAATTTTTCCCAATACCAAAATGGGCAAGTGATGCTAATCCTAACCTATTAGCTCCCCCCAAATAATATTAACAATTACTTTTTTATCACATTTATAAACCAAATTTTTTAAATTATGAACAAATTAAATTTCAAATTACTAGGAATGTTATTCTTAGCAACAATTATTACATTTTCTTCTTGTAAAAAAGATGATGATGAGCCAGATGAAGATCCAGTAATTATATTGGATGGTTATTATGTAAAAGGAGCTGCAACTGCTTATGCTGATTTTAGTGATAAAGCAATGATGAAAGCTGCCCGCAATGAGGTAACTCAAACTGACCGCGCATCTTTATTGGAGCTTTACATTCCAATAAAAGCAACCGATGGCTTCAATATTGTTATGGTAAAAGGATCTGCTAAGACTACTTACGGACCTGATGCTGATTTTGCTGATGTAACTCAAGGTACTACTGATGAACCTCAAGTTACTTTCCAACGCGGAACATTAGCTAAAACTTCCGATAAATTCACTGTTCCTACTGATGGTTTTTATCATGTAGTAATTGACTTCGACTTGATGAAAGTTGTGGTTGTACCCGTACATTGGGGCGTTATAGGTGGTGCAACTCCATCTGGCTGGGGTGGATCAACAGCAATGACTGAATCTGCATTCGACCTAAAGTCTATGTCATGGAATCTTTCAGGAATGGAACTACGTGGTGGTGACTGGAAATTTCGCTACTCTGATGGTTGGAAAGTTGAACTAGATACTGTATTTG
This sequence comes from Bacteroidales bacterium, assembly GCA_023146135.1. Taxonomy (GTDB): domain Bacteria; phylum Bacteroidota; class Bacteroidia; order Bacteroidales; family UBA1556; genus UBA6267. Next base: position 9,328 of record JAGLCR010000037.1, on the reverse strand, counting down.
ACGATGGCGCTGGTAATATTGGCGTTAAGATTAATACTAACTTTGGTGGTACTGATCTAAGCACTTTAGTACCTGGTGGAGCTAATTTTGTAAATGCTGACCCTGGTGTTTATGACATGTCTTTATCTTATACTTTAGGATCTGGATATACTGCAACTGCAACTAAAACAGGTGGTTTACCTCTTACTAACTGGACTGGTGTTATTTGTGACGCTGTTGGAACAGGTGTAAGCGGAGATAATAATTCTGCTGTTGCTGACCCAAGTTCTTGGGGATGGGGAAATAAATTATTAGCTGATGGTGCTCCTGTTGTGAATGGTGACGTTTATACTTGGACATGGTCAAACATGGTTATTGAAGCTAACGAAGGTTTCAAACTAAGAACTGAGGATGGTATGGCTCCAGCAACTGGTGGTGCTAACTTCGATGCAGGTCTTGAGGCTGTTGATCATGCAAACAGTTCTACTGATGTTGACCCTGCTACTACAGGCAACTTATTAGTTACTGTTAAAGCTACTTATACTATCGTATTAACAATTGATGCTGCTGATAGCGATAAGAAAGTTATCACTATCAACTAATCAATAGACAAGTAATATGGAAAAACTGCCTCAAATTGAGGCAGTTTTTTTTTACCCTAAAATCAGGTATAAACCTAAATACCAAGCCAAATTATTTCCTTATCTTAGAGCCTCAAAATACATACCTCTATGAAGCTTAAAACGATTTTAATATCAATAATTTACGTTCTTGTCATTCACGTAAATTCATTTGCACAATCAACAAATCTAAAAATCGAACCCCCATTTTGGTGGATTGGAATGAATGACAGCAAGCTTCAACTATTAATCCATGGAGATAACATAAGTAATTATTCGGTTAAACTAAAGTATGACGGAGTAGAAATAAGCCAGCTAAATAAAACAAAGAATCCAAATTATTTATTTCTAGATTTAATAATTTTGCCTGAAGCAAAGTCTGGCAAAATGGAATTTGTTTTCAAAAGCAAAGGAAAAGATATAATTAGCTATTCTTACGAATTAAAAACGCGTAAGAATAACTCAAAACTAAGACCTGGAGTAAACCAAAGTGATATTATTTATTTGTTAATGCCTGACCGTTTTGCCAATGGCGATACTACTAATGATAATCGTATCGTAATGTTGGAAAAAGCAAACCGAAGCAATCCTGATGGACGCCATGGGGGCGATTTAAAAGGAATAAATAACAACCTTAACTATTTTAATAAACTGGGCGTAACTGCTGTTTGGATTAACCCTGTATTGGAGAATAATATGCCAAATTACTCCTATCATGGCTACGCCATTACCGACTTTTACAAAGTAGATGCACGCTTTGGTAACAATCAAGATTATGTGGACTTAGTTGGTGATGCTAAATCAAAAAACATAAAAATTATTATGGATATGGTTTTCAACCATTGCGGTCTAAATCATTGGTGGATGAGCGATTTGCCTTCCAAGGATTGGATTCATCAATTTACAGAGTTTACTCGTTCAAATTACCGAGCCGAAGTACTTATGGATCCATACGCATCAAACCGCGATAAAGAACTTATGAATGATGGATGGTTCGACCACTCCATGCCTGATTTAAATCAGAAGAACCCCTATCTAGCAAACTATCTTATTCAAAACAGTATTTGGTGGATTGAGTATTCTGGTATAGATGGTGTTCGAATGGACACCTACCCATATTCCGATCAAAACTTTATGCATCAATGGGAAATGCGTATTCATGAGGAATATCCAAATTTTAATATTTTAGGTGAAGCCTGGTTACAGTACGAATCTCAAACGGCCTGGTTTCAAAACCAAGCACTACCAAACCGAAGTGCTACATACCACTCTATTATGGTTACCGACTTTCCGCTCTCCTATGCTATTAATAGTGCATTCAACGAGCAAGATGGCTGGACAAGCGGGCTTTCAAAACTTTATTATACCCTGTCAAAAGATTTTCTCTATAATGACCCTAACAGCCTCGTGATATTTACCGACAATCATGATATTGACCGTTTCTATTCTACGCAGCATAAGGACTTTGAAAAATGGAAAATGGGAATAACTTTTCTGATGACCACAAGAGGAATTCCCATGATCTATTATGGAACTGAATACCTTGCCGATGGAAAAAAGAATGAAGGTGATGCCCAATTACGAAAAGACTTTCTTGGGGGTTGGCCTGGTGATACTATCAATGCTTTTTCACAAGATGGCCTGAATACCAATCAGATGAAAGCCTTTAATTTTCTTCAAAATCTTATTACACTTAAAAAGAACAATCCTAGTTTACAAACAGGAACACTCAAGCATTTTATTCCAGTGGATGGAATCTATACCTATTTCCGTATCGGGAACGATAATGCATTTATGATTGTCATAAACAATGGCAATGAAGCTAAGAAAGTTCGTTTAAATAATTATTCTGAAATTACCAATAACTATAGAAGCATCCGAAATATCGATGCAAATGAATTCGATAAAATTCCACCGCAAATCCAAATTCGTGCTAAATCAGCTCTAATATTTGAACTTAAATAATAAGAAAATGAACAAGATCACTTCAATCATACTTTTAGTTTTCATTTCAATTATTATCGTTTCTTGCGCCAAAAAAAGCGACAGTATATCTACTAACCAGTTTGATGCTTTAATTAGCCCTCAAAATTTGACCTATGACAATAATATTCTATATCTAAACGATTTTGTAAGCGATGCCCTAGCAATAGATTCTGTAGTTATTGATCATAAAAAAATTGATTTCTATCAAAGCAAAAAGCAAATTGTAATTTATGCAACCGATTTTAATAGCCCCCTTTTATTGATGAAAATATGGCTTAAAAATAAATCAACGGATGTTATGCTCATCAAATCGAGAAAACAGAAATATCTTTTCAGTTATAACTCGCACGGAGCAAGCTATGATTCAGTACAACTTGCAAGCGAAATAAACGGGTGGACTCCAAGCAATACAAATCTTGAATGGCATGATTCTTCATGGCAGCAAGTCCTATTTCTTGCTCCAGGCAAATATGCTTATCAAATTGTGGCCAATGGAGAATGGGTTCTTGATAATAATAATACAACTACAGCACCTAATGGTCAAGGAGGTACAAACTCATTACTAATAATTGGTGATGAACAAACTCATAAAACCCCCAAATTATCCACTTTATCTTTCAAAGAAAACAGTATAGATATACTAACAACCGGCAAACCTTTGCACTTATATGCGTTTTGGAACAATCAAATTATTACTCAAAACCCGATAAACCCTGCCAACGATATTTATCACTTTGAGATACCTACGGAGGCTCAAAACCATCCCCTTTCATATATCAGAGTATTCTCCTTCAATGAATTTGGAACTTCCAACGATATTTTAATTCCTTTGGTAAATGGCAAAGTTGCAAAATCGATAGCAAAACTGCCACGTAATGCATGGCAAACTAACATTTTATATAATGTTTTTATTGACCGGTTTTATGATGGTGATTCAAGCAATAACAAACCCCTAGCCGACAGCATTGTTTTACTAAAAGCAAATTATAATGGAGGCGATCTATTGGGAATAACAGAAAAAATAAAGTCTGGATATTTCACAAATCTAGGAGTTAATTCTTTGTGGCTATCACCTGTTGTGAAAAATACTGAAGGAGCCTATGGATATTGGCCTAATCCAGAAACTAAATTCTCGGCATATCACGGATATTGGCCCACATCATTCACCGAGATTAACCCCCATTTTGGAAACTCAAACAATTTTAAACAACTTGTCTCTACTGCGCACCAAAACAATAAAAATATTATTTTAGACATGGTAGCAAATCATGTCCATGAAGAACATCCTTATTATAAAGCACACCCTGAGTGCGCAACTAGCTTATACCTGTCTGATAGTACACTAAATTTAGAAAAATGGGACGAACATCGTTTAACAACATGGTTTGACAGCTTTCTTCCAACACTAGATTTAGAACGGCCTGAAGTAGCTAAAATGTTGGCTGATTCCACAATTTGGTGGGCCAAAGAATACAATTTAGATGGCTTTCGCTACGATGCCGCAAAACACATTCCACTAAGCTTTTGGAGAACTTTAACAAAAGAATTAAAGGATAGCATTATTTCGAACGGACAAAATATTTACCAATTGGGTGAAACCTATGGAAGCAGTGAGCTTATTGGTAGCTATATTAGTAATGGACTGCTCGATGCACAATTTGATTTTAATGTGTACGATGCAGCACTAGGTGTTTTTGCTGGCGGCAATGATATGAACACTTTAGCCAATAGATTAAATGAGAGCATTTCCACTTATGGTTCGCACAATTTGATGGCAAACATAACCGGCAACCAAGATCGTGCTCGTTTTATCTCATATGCTGGTGGCACCCTAAAATTTGATGAAGATGCCAAAGTGGCTGGTTGGACACGCGATGTGGAAATTGGGGATAGCATTGCTTATAAAAAACTTCAAATGCTAATGGCCCTTAATATGACTATTCCTGGTATTCCTGTGATTTTCTATGGTGATGAGTTTGGGATGCCCGGTGGAAACGACCCTGATTGTCGAAGGATGATGCGATTTGACGATGACCTAAGTGTTATCGAAAAGCAGAATCTTGCAGTAACAAAAAAGCTCATACAAATTAGAAAATCGAACATGGCTCTGCTTTATGGCGATTTCAATCAAACACCAAAAACAACTAAAAACACCATGTCTTACTCTCGTCAATATTTTGATCAGTTTGCATGGGTTGGTTTCAATAATTCAGATAGTTTAGTCCATTATAAGGTTACTATTAACTCATCTATTATCAAGCGCTTAGAAACCAACTTTAGTGGCAAAATAACAGTAACTGTTGATGGGTTCAGTATTGATATACCTGCAAATAGCTTCGAAATAATAACATCAAAATTATAAACACATGAAAGTATTTAGTATAATAATAATAGGCATAATAAGCATTTCAATTTTTGGGTGTACACAACAAACAAAAGAAAGTACAAAAACTATGAACGACAATAAAAAAACGCAAGCGCTACAACATCCAGAATGGAGTAAGAATGCAAATATTTACGAAGTTAACATTCGTCAGTATACCAAAGAGGGAACCTTCAAAGCCTTTGAAAAACATATCGACCGTCTGCATGATATGGGCGTTGATATTCTTTGGCTAATGCCAATTAATCCCATTGGCGAAAAGAACCGTAAGGGCCCCTTAGGATCCTATTATTCTATAAAAGATTATAAAGCTATAAATCCTGAATTTGGAAATCTTGATGATTTAAAATCTATTGTGAACAAAGCACATTCGTTGAATATGCATGTTATTATTGATTGGGTGGCCAATCATTCGTCTTGGGATAATATTTGGGTTGAAGAGCATGCCGATTGGTATGACCATGATTCAACGGGTAATTTTGTTTCCCCTTTTGACTGGACAGATGTAATTTCGCTCAATTATGATAATGCAGATATGCGAAATGCAATGATTGATGCAATGGCTTATTGGGTTGATAGTGCTCAAATTGATGGTTTTAGATGTGATGTTGCAGATTTAGTACCAACTGATTTTTGGGATAATGCACGAAAACAATTGGATAAAAGAAAGCCTGTTTTCATGCTTGCAGAAGCTGAAAAAACCGACCTACAAAAGAATGCCTTTGATATGACTTATGCCTGGGATTTTCATCATTTGATGAATGATGTAGCACAGGGTAAAAAAACAGTTTTAGCTTTCAAAGAGCTGCTTAACAAACAGGACAGCATCTTTAGCACGAATGATTTTCGTATGTATTTCACATCTAATCACGATGAAAATTCGTGGAATGGCACCGTATACGAACGTATGGAAGATGCTTATGAAAGCATGACCGTTTTAACCTATATACTTCCAGGCATGCCATTAATTTATAATGGCCAAGAAGCTGGATTGAATAAACGATTAAAGTTTTTTGATAAGGATGAAATTTCATGGGACAATTTGAAGTTCGCAAATTTTTATACTCAGCTTAATAATTTGAAAAAGGAGAATCCTGCATTATGGAATGGTAATTTTGGAGGAGATTATACGATTATTAAAAATGATCAAAATGAAAAAGTATTTTCTATTTTGCGTACCAAAGGAGATAATAAAGTGCTTTTGATTGCTAACTTCAGTAAGGATTCTATTGACGTGAACCTCAACTTTAAGGGGATTCAAGGAGAATACTCAAAATATTTTGAGAATCAAAATATTATACTAAGTGAAAATCAGCACTTTTTCCTCAACCCTTGGCAAAGCTTTGTACTTATCGCTTTATAGGCGCTTTCACAAGTATCATAAATACTTGTGAAAGAACCCAATAGTTTATTAAAAAAAACCACCTCTTAACATGAAAAATATAAAAATTATTCTGTTCATTCTATCTACAACATATTGCAGCCTTTCTTTTGCGCAAAGTTCAGATACTGTATATTACAACATTGAACGTAATGACCCAAAAAACATTAACAATTTATATGCCTATGCAATGCCTTTAAATATCGACTTTTTAATTTCATATATTAATATAAGTTATGGATTTGGAGCAGAATATAATCATCGTGACAAACTTATTCTAGGTGTTGATTTTAGAAGATCATATACAGAAAAACTGAATGAACTACTCAAAGGTACCTCTCAGGACAATTATCATTCTGAAAAACAAGGAATAGTAAGTGGAAATGTAAAGAATTTCACTACTTATGAGTTTTCTGCTCAGTTTTTATTAGGAGGAAAATTACGGGTACACAATGAAAAGCCCGTAATGAATGATGGACTTAATAGTACAACCTATATAAAAATAAAAACAAAGCAATTCCTTGCTTTAGCTTTAAGGGCGTCCTATGGATATCATCAGTACAATATAACTAATTTAAGTATGAATGATATGAATTTCAAATATACCGCTTATAAAATCACTAATCCATCTGTCTTATTTGATGATATTGCTGGATCAACGATGTATTATATGCAGTTCGTTAGTTTAGGAGCAGGCCTTTACCAAAAGCAAGATTTAAAATTATCAACTAATTCTTATGGAGTAAAAGACTATTCCATGATAACTCATTATTACTTTGACGTACTTATTCCAACATCTCAAGAACTTACTAATATGAACGTTAGTGATCGATCAACAGGGACTTCAATAAATTACGAAGCCAATGTAGATGAACATACCATAATGACATCCTATGGTTTCAGAGCAGGAATGAAGTTTCAATCCGTTTCAAAGCTTAGGAAAATAAATAGTGGAGCAAAATTTGAAATAGGATTCTTGCCTGGACCGGGTACAATAACCAACAACTTTTTTATATCATTAGGTTTGGATTTGAACATCTCCTTCGATACTCACAAATAATTGTTGAAAGGCTAAAGTAAAAAGGCAAAAGTAGAAGAAGGATATCTCACTTTTGCCTTTTTACTATTAATACCTAAGCTTCAACGTAGGTTTACTATAGCCTTTTAAACGTTAAAACGGAAATGCATTATATCCCCATCCTGCACCACATACTCCTTACCTTCCACAGCCATTTTCCCAGCTTCTTTTACTGCGGTTTCGGAACCTAAACTTACAAAATCATCATATTTTATCACCTCGGCACGGATAAATCCTTTTTCGAAATCAGTATGAATTACACCAGCAGCTTGAGGAGCTTTGGTGCCTTTTTTATAAGTCCATGCACGTACTTCGATTTTACCTGCGGTAAAGTAAGTTTCCAACTCTAGAAGATCGTAAGCTTTCTGAATTAATTTATTTACTCCACTTACGGTAATTCCCAAATCCTCCAAAAACTCTTGACGCTCTTCAATATCTTCCAATTCAGCAATTTCAGCTTCAGCTTGTGCCGAAATTACCATTACTTCTGCTTGCTCATTTTTCACCGCTTCGCGAACCGCTTCCACATAATCATTGCCACCTTGAATGGATGCTTCATCCACATTACAGGCATAAAGAATTGGTTTTGCTGTAAGCAATTGGAAAGACTTCATCAATACGGTTTCTTCCTTATCCAATTCCAGCTCACGAGCCGATTTCCCTTGTTCCAATATTTCAATAATCTTTTTCAAAAGAACAAACTCAACCTTTGCATCGCGGTCTTTTCCTGTTTGAGCAAGCTTTTCCACTTTCTTAACTCGAGATTCAATGGTTTCCAAATCCTTTAACTGCAATTCAATATCAATGGTTTCTTTATCGCGAACAGGATTAATCGTCTCATCCACATGAGTAATATTTTCATCTTCGAAGCAACGCAATACATGAATTATGGCATCTGTTTCACGGATATTGGCCAAGAATTTATTCCCCAATCCTTCGCCTTTACTTGCACCTTTTACCAATCCTGCAATATCAACAATCTCAATGGTTGTAGGTTGAATTTTGTCTGGGATAACCAATTCAGCCAGCTTATTAATCCGCTCATCGGGAACCGTAATCACGCCCACATTAGGTTCAATAGTACAAAATGGAAAGTTCGCTGATTGCGCCTTAGCATTTGATAAGCAATTAAATAAAGTTGATTTTCCCACATTGGGTAGTCCTACAATTCCACACTTTAAAGCCATAATATTTCTTTTGATTTTTGAGGGGGCAAAAGTAAGGATAAAAGCCGCTAATGCGCGAATAATATTTCCGGCTAATACATTTGAAATATTAGCCTTTTATTTTGTCAACATTAGCTTTTGAATATCGGTTATTTCATTTGAAATAAGCTGAATATAATATAAGCCACAAGTTTCATTGGATAAATCTATTCTACTATTATTATTCATTCTAATAATCAACTGACCACTTGCATTGAAAACTCGTATTTCAAAATCACCAATATCTCTGGGAACATCAATATTGACAACACCCCTTGAAGGGTTTGGGAATATCTTGACCAAAGAGCGTATGTTTTGAGCCTGATTTATGGAAAGAGGAATGGGGATTCCCCATACTTCGCTACCCTTTTTATAAAAAATCAACCTACTTTCCCAATCAGTGATTGGATTAGTTTGAACATAATGATAATAGGTTTTTCCACAACCTTCCACAAATATCGTTGTTGCACTCATGTTTGGTCCATAATCATCAATCCGATTCACCTTTCTACCGCTAAAAACAGTATCCGTAAACACAGTATCAATATTTCCAGAATTGACTAATGAATCAAGATTTGCAAGAAAAATGGTATCCGTCTTTTTAATAAAAACCCAATAAGGTGCCCACGAATGATTTTCATGCGATGCAATACTACGAACATAAAACAGGGTGTCTTGCGAAGCTGAGTAGTATTT
>JAGLCR010000036.1 GCA_023146135.1 Bacteroidales bacterium | reverse complement strand
GGAGGAAAAATTCCTAAAGGCGCACTCTTGGTGGGCCCTCCCGGAACAGGAAAAACATTAATAGCGAAGGCCGTTGCTGGTGAAGCAAAGGTGCCCTTTTTCTCACTTTCAGGTTCCGATTTCGTGGAAATGTTTGTGGGTGTAGGAGCAAGTCGTGTTCGTGATTTATTCAAAAAAGCCAAAGAAAAAGCTCCTTGTATAATCTTTATTGATGAGATTGATGCCATTGGCCGTGCTCGTGGTAAAAACCAATTTGGCGGAGGTAATGACGAGCGCGAAAATACGCTTAACCAACTACTTACCGAAATGGATGGCTTTAGTGGAAACCAAGGTGTTATTATCCTTGCTGCCACCAATCGTGCCGATGTATTGGATAGAGCTTTATTAAGAGCGGGGCGTTTCGACCGCCAAATTCATGTAGAGCTACCTGACCTAACAGAACGTAAAGCCATTTTCAAAGTTCATGTTAAGCCCCTAAAGGTTTCGAAAAATATTGATGTGGTTATGCTGGCAAAACAAACCCCTGGATTTTCAGGAGCCGATATTGCCAATGCCTGTAATGAAGCTGCTTTGATTGCCGCACGTCGTGATTCAAAAGAAATTGTGAAACAAGATTTTATGGATGCCATTGACCGTATTGTTGGTGGACTTGAGAAGCGTTCCAAGATAATTACTCCATTAGAAAAAAGCACTATTGCCCATCACGAAGCAGGACATGCCGGTGTGAGTTGGCTTTTGGAACATGCGCATCCTTTGGTTAAAGTTACCATTATCCCTCGTGGCAAAGCATTAGGTGCAGCTTGGTATTTGCCCGAAGAACGACAGATTACTACTTTCGACCAGATATTTGATGAAATGACCGCAACCATGGGAGGTCGTGCTGCCGAAGAGTTGATTTTTGGAAAAGTATCAACTGGAGCCTTAAACGATCTTGAAAAAGTAACTAAACAAGCTCAAGCCTGTGTGATGTACTACGGGCTGAATAAAAAAATAGGAAACCTTAGCTATTATGATTCTAGTGGGCAAAATGAATATAATTTCACTAAGCCATACAGTGATAAAACTGCTGAGTCAATTGATGAAGAAGTACGGAAACTAGCCGAAGATGCTTACCTGCGTGCTTTGCAAATTTTAGGAGACAATTTAGATAAGTTGAAACTTCTAGCCAAGCGATTACTTGAAGAAGAGGTTATATTTGCTGAAGATGTGGAAAGCATTTTTGGCCCTCGTCCTTTTGGCGATAATGACCAACATACTCACGCCAAGTCAATCAGCTCTGATTTCAAAGAGAAAAAAGAAGATGAATTAAAAGACGCAAAAAAGAAACAGGAGGAAGATGAAAAAGCTAAAAGCGAAGAAGAAACTAAAAAAACCGATGACAATATAAATACAGACGAAATACCTAAAACTGAAGACTAAAAATGCAGCCCATTAAATCGAGTGAGGTAATAATGAAAAAGATTCGCAATGCGAATCTTAAACAAATTGATAACCATTTTAAGGATGTTGATTTGGAAAAGAGCATCTACTCTCCCATCGATGAAGATATTGTTATTGCATTTGCTTCAGAGCTAAACTCTAATGGAGGTACTTTTGTTTTTTGTAGCGATGAGAAAGAGTTACTTACCAATTTAATTGGACTTGCCAACGATCGAAAATGGGATTCCTTTTTCACCAAAGACCCTAAAATAAAAAAAGTATTGCAAACGGCAAATTTGAATACAAGCCATAGTGATACGGACCTATTAAAAAGCCAAAACGGAATTACAAGCTGTGAAGCATTGGTTGCTCGATTGGGTAGCGTTCTTATTTCATCAAAGCAATCAAGCGGTAGAAAAGTCAATTTTTTTCCAAATACCCATATCGTAATTGCCGATACGAGTATGATTGTACCATCGGTTAAAGATGCCTTGGAGTTGGTAAATACAAAATATGATGGACACTTCCCCTCAATGACCTCATTAATCACTGGTCCTAGCCGAACTGCCGACATAGAAAAAACTTTAGTGATGGGAATGCATGGGCCTCGAGAATTAATTGTATTTTTGTTAGACGAACCACTTAAATAAAACATTATGGAAAATGAATGGAAAAAAGTGCACAGTACTGATAAGGAATACAAAGCCGTAATTATCAGAGAAAAACTCGCTGAGAAAGGAATTGAATCAAGCCAGGTAAACAAGAAAGGATCTGAAATTGATTTATTCATAGGCGAAATTGAAATCTATGTTTTTGAAAAGGACATTGAAAAAGCCAACGAAATAATAACAAAACATAGCGAACTTTGAGTAATTTAGTTTTACGAGCTTTAACAGGAGCTATCATTGTAAGCGCCATAATAGCATCAATCATATTTGGCAAATTCTACTTTGGAGCGCTCTTCTTTATTTTTACTATTCTCGGTACTCACGAGTTTTTCAAGATGATTGAAAAATCGGATATTATCGCCCAAAAAACATTTGGCACAGCGGTTGCAGGAGCTTTATACCTTCTCTTATGGTGGGTCTCTTACGAGCCTTTTAACCCACAAGACCCCGTCAATACAGCAACAACACAAAGGGCTATGTACCTAGTTATTATTGTATTGTTTGTTTTTGTAATTCCTATTAGAGAACTCTATCGTACCGATTCGGATCAACCCATACAAAATATTGCGACAACGCTATTAGGTATTGTCTACGTGGCTGTACCATTTGGATTAATGAACTTTATGTTTCGATACAATGGAGAAAAAACATTTCATTTAATATTGGGCTTATTCGTTATTTTATGGACTGCGGACACCTTTGCTTATTTAGTAGGATCACGAATTGGTAAGAATCGATTATTTGAACGAATATCACCAAAGAAATCATGGGAGGGAAGTATTGGTGGACTTATCGCAGCACTTATTGCAGCAGCTATATTCTCCTTCTTTTTTAAGGAAATGTCATTAATTTTATGGCTTGGGTATGCTATAATAATTACAGTAGCTGGTGCCTATGGCGATTTAGTTGAATCTATGTTTAAACGTAGCTTAAATATAAAAGACTCAGGTAATATTCTGCCTGGTCATGGGGGTATTCTTGACCGTTTTGACGCTGTTTTTTTAGCCGTTCCAGCAGCCATTATCTATTTAATGTTTATTTCTTAACTTTGCACAAATTATAAAGTCTATGAAATTAGGTCTCCATAAAGAAGGAAACAACGTTATTCCAGTATTTTTTATCCTTATCACAGCATTGATGTATGGATTACATTATATAATCCCATTTGAAGGTGTTGGAATGTACGCCCTTATCATTCTTGATTTGGCAGGCTTTATTTTCTTTGGACTAGTAGTTTTCTTTTTTCGTTACCCTATTTTTGATGTTAAGAAAGACGCAAAGCAATTTATCTCTCCTGCAGATGGTGAAATTGTAGTTGTCGAAAAAGTTATGGAAACAGAGTATTATAATGAAGAGCGGATGCAAGTGTCTATTTTCATGTCCCCCTTCAATACTCATATGAACCGCTACCCAATAAGTGGGAAATTGAAGTACTTCAAATATCACCCAGGAAAATTCTTAGTAGCTTGGCATCCTAAATCATCTACTTTGAATGAGCGTACCTCATTTGTTGTAGAAAACGAAACTACTGGTCTATTATTTCGTCAAATTGCTGGTGCAGTAGCTCGTCGAATTCGTTGGTATGACAATGAAGGTGATAATGTTACTCAAGGCGACCAATTGGGTTTTATTAAATTTGGCTCTCGTGTTGATTTATATCTCCCCCTTGATGCAAAAGTAAATGTGAAATTAAAACAGCAAGTTCGTGCTGGAAAAGATATTATTGCTCAACTCAAGTAACTAAGCTTAGTTACTTATCCTCACTCATATCCTTCAGTATTTCAGCCACGTCTTCCTCTGTTGACTTTAGTTTTTGTTTGCAAAATTTAATTAAAACAGCCGAGCGCTTTATTTTTTCCGATAAATCATCCACCGATATTTCACCATATTCAATATCCTTTACTATTTGCTCCAATTCGGCAACCGCTGATTCGTAATTCAGTTTCTCCTTGCTCATTTTTTTCTTATTTTAGTAATCTTACTTTCTATTTTTCCTTCAAATAATTGCGTTTGTAAAATATCACCCTCCTTCAAGCTATTGGTACTACTAATTGGTTTTCCTGCAAATAAGGTTAAACTATAGCCTTTTTTTAGCAAGTTTTCAGGTTTCATCAATTGTATTTTTTCTTCAAAATGCTTAATATCTTTTTCATTTTTATGCACCAACGATACTACCGATTGTTTTAATCTATTTTCTAAAGAAACCACTTTCTGAGGGCCCTCCAATATCAATCGACTGGAATTGGCTCGCATATTATAGATAAATAAATCTAGCTTCGACCGTTGCTTTTCCAATAGTAAGAGTGATGAATGTTGCACTATATGTCCAAATCTAGATAATCGATTGGCTTGATATTCCATTATCGATAATGTCTCTGAATTGATGATTCTTGAAAAATCACTAAGTTGATTGTTTTTCTCCAAAAGGCTATCCTTGGAATATGCTAAGATCGCTTGCTGAATTTCCTCTATCCCAACAGCAAGATTATCAAATTTTTGTTGTAAAAAATAAGCTAAATCTGTGGGGGTGATAGGATTATAATGCGCCACCATTTCAACTAAGGTTTCATTAGTAGAATGCCCTATCCCACTTATCACAGGAATAGGGAAATTAGCTACTTCGCTAGACAAGTCATAGTGATCGTAACAGCTTAAGCCCACATCACCTCCTCCTCCTCTAATTATAGCCACCATATCGAAGTGATGCTGTACACTTTTGATTTGTTGTAGTTGTTGAATAATCGACTGCACCGCACCATCACCTTGAAGCAACGCAGGAAATAGCATCCAGAAGAATTTGTATCCTCTTGTATTATTATCGATTATATTAATAAAATCGTGAAACCCTTTGCTCGTATCCACCGAAATAATTGCGATTCGTTGTGGTAAAACTGGAAACTTCACTTCTTTATTTCTATAATAAAGGCCTTCTGTTTTCAAGCGTTCCAAAGTAAGTTTTTTATCCAAAGCCATCTTGCCTAACACAAACTCGGCACTTACATCCACAATCATTAATGAAAAGCCATGCGTAGGGCTGTATTCCAACTTGGCCTTAAATAGAATCTCCATTCCATCGTCGAGTGCCCTGCCTGTCTTCTTTACAAAATCAGCATTAATACGAAAATAATCTCGCGACCAAATAATGGCACGCATTTGTGCTAAAACTTTAGCATGATCTTTTTCAACTAAATCGGGATAGCAGTGTCCACTTTTTGGGTAAAAATTAAGTCGAGAAATTTCCGCTTTAATCCAATAGTATTGTGAATATTCGCGTCGTATGACCGACTGCAAACTTGCTGCAACCTTACTTAAAGTATAGTATTTTGATGGAATTTCACTCATATTTTGGAAAAACAAAGATACCAATTTTGTGCGCATCAAATCCCTATATTTGCACTAACAAAAATATATCATGACACTATTTCAAGATAAAATAATATGGATTACGGGGGCTTCTTCAGGTATTGGTAGAAGCTTATCCTTACAGTTTTTCAAATTGGGTGCTAAGCTTGTATTGTCGGGGCGCAACCAAGATGCGTTGCATTCCGTAGCAAAGGAAGCAAATGTAAATAAGGACCGATTTCTAATACTTGACTTTGATTTGTCAACTGATTTCGACGCCAATGAAAAAGCACAAAAAGTAATTGAGTATTTTGGCCGAATTGATTATTTATTCAACAACGGCGGGATAAGTCAACGGTCGATAAGCATAGAAACTAGTATCGAAGTAGATAGGCGAATCTTTGAAATTAATTTTTTTGCAGCGGACAAGCTTACCAAAGCAGTGCTTCCGCATATGCTGAAAAATGGATTTGGACATATTTCGGCTACGAGTAGTGTTGTTGGCAAATTTGGAATCCCCATGCGCTCGGCCTATGCAGCATCCAAGCATGCACTACATGGCTATTACGATAGCCTCCGTGCCGAAATGTATGGAAAAGGCATTTACATTTCTGTGATTATTGCAGGTCGTATATTAACTAATATTTCGCAAAATGCGGTAACTAAGGATGGGAGTAAATATAACAAACTAGATGAAGGCCAGGCCAATGGCATGACAGCCGACGAAGCAGCGCAGAGAATTATCAAAGGTATTGCTAAACGTAAACCTGAAATTATGTTTGGAGGAAAAGAATTACTAATGGTATACATTAGAAGGTATTTACCGAAACTGTTTTATTATATGGCCCCACGAGTAAAACCAACTTAAAAATAACTACCAATGATTAAAGCAATACTTCTCGCATTTTCTATTTTTATTATTAGCCTTTCAATAAAGGCTCAAGGAGTGTTTGTTATAAAAACACAGCTTCTTGAAAACCCCGACTCTGTTACATATTATTTACCAAAAGGCTATTCTTCATTAGAGAAAAAAAACTACCCCATAGTATTTATGCTGCATGGCTATGGTGGTAATTACAAAAATATGGGAGACATTCTTAATCTTCAACACATTGCTGATAGCTATGGCTTTATCATTGCTTGTCCTGATGGGCAGATAGATTCATGGTATTTTGA
>JAGLCR010000035.1 GCA_023146135.1 Bacteroidales bacterium | reverse complement strand
CCTGTAGTTAAAGGAGTTGCAGATGTGGTATATGGTTCTCGCTTTATAGGGGGAAATCCTCATCGTATTTTATTTTTCTGGCATTCTATTGGTAATAAGTTTTTAACTAGTTTGTCAAATGCATTTACGAATTTGAATCTTACAGACATGGAAACATGTTATAAACTATTTCGTACAGATGTAATTCAAAATATTCGTCTTAAAGAAAATAGATTTGGGTTTGAACCAGAAGTGACAGCAAAAATTTCAAGAATTAAGAATTTAAGTATTTATGAAGTAGGGATTTCCTATTATGGACGTACTTTCGAAGAAGGAAAAAAGATTAGCTGGAAAGACGGAATGCGTGCAATCTATTGTATTTTGAAATACAATATTTGGGATAAGAAAGCGTAAAATGAACAATAGTTTCAAATATAAAAATATTGATTTAGAGGGCATGGAAACCCTCCATTTAATGGCTGAAGCAGACCGCTTTAACCATTGGATATATCATACTATAAAGCCTTTTTGTTCAGGCAAAATTTTGGAAATAGGAAGTGGTATTGGTAATATATCTAATTATTTTATTGACAATAATCAAGATATTACCCTAAGTGATATTCGACAAAACTATGTTAATCTATTACAAAATAAACATCAAGAAAAAGCTAGCTTAAGGGACGTGATTATCCTGGATATAATCGACCCTAATTTTGATACTAAGTTTGCAAAATATTTTGGTAGCTTTGACAGTGTATATGCCCTTAATATAGTTGAGCATGTAAAAGATGATAAGCAAGCTATAGCGAACATTAAGAAACTCTTAAAACCTAATGGAACTGTAGTGGTTTTAGTCCCAGCTTACCAAAAACTATATAATTTATTTGATAAAGAACTAGAGCATTATCGACGCTATAACATGAAGACGCTTGACCAACTATTAATTGATAATAAACTAATTGTTATTCATCATCAATATTTCAACTTTATTGGTGTATTTGGTTGGTGGTTTAATGGAAGTCTATTAAAAAAGAAAACCATTCCAAGTGCCCAAATGAGACTCTATAATGCTTTAGTCCCTATTATTAAACTAATTGATAAAATGATAATTAATAAAATGGGGCTAAGTGTAGTTAGTGTAGGGGAGAATAACTAAATTATGGAACAAAAAGAATACTTATTTGGCAAAACACTAAACGAGCTTAAACAAGCTTGTAAAGAGCTTGCTTTACCTGCATTTACAGCCAAGCAAATTGCCGATTGGTTATATAAAAAGGATATTAAGTCCATTGACGAAATGAGTAATCTTTCGAAAAAAGCGAGAGTCCTTCTTAATGATCGCTATGAATTTGGAATTTCATCCCATATCAGTGTTCAGAAATCAAATGATGGAACAAAGAAATATCTTTTTAAAACTCCCTCAGGAAAATTTATTGAATCTGCATATATTCCCGACAAAAATAGAAACACCCTTTGTGTCTCATCACAAGTGGGTTGTAAAATGGCCTGTACTTTCTGTATGACAGGTCGTCAAAAATTTCATGGAGATTTAAGTGCTGCAAGCATAGTAAATCAGGTTCGCTCTTTGCCCGAGTGGCAAAAAATTTCCAATATAGTATATATGGGAATGGGAGAACCCATGGACAATTTGGATGAGGTTTTGAAGAGTTTAGAAATTCTTACTTCCGATTGGGGAATGGCTATGAGTCCACGCCGTATTAATGTTTCAACTATTGGGGTGATTCCTTCCGTGAAACGATTCCTAGATGAGTCGCAAGCTCATTTAGCTATCAGTATGCATTCTCCATTTGAGGATGAACGAGCTGAGTTAATGCCAGTGGAAAAAGCTTACCCCTTGAAAAGCATTATTGATCTTGTTAGAGAATACGATTGGCATGGTCAGCGCCGTGTTTCATTCGAGTATATTATATTTGATGGTCTTAATCACTCAACTAAACATGCAAATGAACTTGGGCGATTACTTGATGGACTAAAATGTAGAATTAATTTAATTCGCTTTCATCAAATACCTGATAGTAACTTGAAATCAAGTAATAATAAGGAAGTAGAAAAATTTATGGACTTGCTTAACGCAAAGGGTATTCGGACAACCATTCGTGCATCACGTGGTCAAGATATAGATGCTGCTTGCGGATTGTTAAGCACAAAGAAAATATTAGAAACTAGGAATGAAAATTAAAATGAAGAATATATTATTGATTATCATCGTATCTCTTTTGGTACTAAGTTCGTGTATGAAAAACGAATGCCCAGACTGTACGAACCCTCCACCACCTCTCTATTTCTATTTAATCGATTCGAAAACAGATAGCGATTTAATTGCCAACGGAAGATTAGTACCAGATAGTTTTATCCTTTACTCATCGAGCATTAATCCTGTTAGTTGGGATATTGTGGAGGAAAATGGTAAAATGATGATTGACCTAAGTGATTTGATGTGGACTGAGGGTGATTCCCAGCACCGAATTGCCGTTAAAGGAACAGACACAACAGCAAGAATCAATATCGACTTTGGTTTTACTACTACAAAGGATACGCTTAGTGATGATTGTTGTACTATTTACGAAAATAGTAAATTTAAGATTTACAACCAGTCCTACGAACGAGATGTACCCACTGGATTTACTAAGATAAAAATGAAGGTGAACTAGAAAGCCAGCCTTCGGTACAATTTTGATAAACCTCCGTTTTACTTCGGTTTATCAAAATCACTTAGGTTGACTTGGCAAAATACTAAAGTAAGAAAACCATCTTATTGGATTATCAGCAAATTAGTAAAAAATACTTTTTTCTAAAGCTAGATTGTTTAAATCACTTTTTCTAAAAAGCAGCATCAAACTCCTCATCAAAACGTTTCATAATAGAGTCGGCTCCATAATTAAATTTGCGTTCTGGGCTGTCCTCTACCCCAATATGGAATTTGTATTTAGTTTTCTCCTCTTGAGGTAGTTGTCCCACAATTTCCATAAATACATCTTGTACACTGTCAAAATCATTTAAGCCAAATAATTTCCCAAGCTCTACCAATTGTCGGTATCCCACATGCTCAATAGCAGCAGGTATTTGAGCCGTAAACTGCTGCAATACCTTTTGTGTATTTGTAAAACTACCATCCATTTCAATTGGGAAGGAAGCAGGCAATATCAAATCGGCTCGTTTCGTAGTTTCTGTTTCGAAATACTCTTGAACCACTAAAAAATCTACCCCTGATAACCAAGACTCCACCTCTGCCCTATTAACCGCGGTACCGATGGGGTCTTCTCCAAATATAAATGCATTGGCAAATTCTCCATCCTTAAGTTTAAGAGGCACTTTTTTTGTTGGCTTAAATCCTGTTTTACCTCCACCAACTGCAGTACAAGGAAAGGCTCCCATATCAAGTAATCCTTGGGAGTTATTCTTCTCTTTCAATGGCATCAAACCACTCGCTGTTTTTCCTATTTTTCCAGTAATCATGGCCAAGTTATACAACTCTCGTGAGGTTTCCAAAGTAATATACTTTTCTGAAAATATCAAAATGGCGTTCATCTCATTATTATACTTCTTTGCCCATGTGGCAATAGCAATTTCACTCATGCCGGCATTGGCAGCTAAATAGGTAAAATCTTCTTTTAGTGCAGCCGTTTTATAATCATCAAAGCCATCTACATTACCATTTATATACATTTCATTTTGAAACCCCTTGCTCAAAAGATAATAATTTACCGCTTTTACAAAGTAGTAATAGTTATCTACTATACGTACCGTATCCACTTTATGTCGCATGGGTGTTTTTTCATTGGTCGAAATCATATCCACAGGAATATTATTCTTGACCTTTGCATTATTCACCATAAAACCCACATAATCGTGATCATCAATTAACTCAGCACCTAGCAAATATATCCTACTTGCCTCATAAACATGTTCAAAAGGAACATTGGCCATAGTATTAATACTATAGTCACTGCCTCTTCCCATATAATGGAAGTTAAGAATATAAGGTGTTTTCACCGCTTTGCGGGCTAGTTTCTGCACCAAGTATATTTCCTCATTGCTTAAGCGAGCGCCTGCAAAGAATATATTTTCTTCAGCATCAACCAGTTTAACTTTATCTGCAATGATTTTATACGCCTCATCAAAGGATATTTCAACAAAGACTCCATCATTATTCAATAGAGGCTTTGTAATTCGCGAGCTGTCATTATACATATGATAGCCAAATTTCGGCCTGCGACCAATACTTCCTTGCTCATTTATCAATCCAACAGCACCTTTTACACCCATCACAAATTTCTGCTTATGCGATAGCAAGTTTATACTAACACCTTCAGAACCATAATTATCAATAGTTGTCAATGGCTCCACATCTACAGGTCCGGGCTTAAATATTAAATTCTCACGCATGGCACCCGTTGGACAAGTATCAATACACATACCACAACTTTCACATTGCGTTTCGGTTAAAGATGCACCAAGGCTAGGCGCCACATAGGTAGCAAAACCACGGTTTACCAAGCCCAATGCATTTGCACCAACAAGCTCATCACAAACGCGAATACAGCGCGAACAAAGAATACATTTATTATTGTCAATCTCAATAAAGGGATGAGAAAAATCTACCTGATACTCATTAAAATCTCCAGCATACTTTTCTTGCTCCGAACCATACTCATCAGCATACTTTTGCAAGTCACAGTCGAAGAACTCTCCGCATCCACATTCTAAGCATCGAGCAGCCTCAGTCCTACACATTTCTTCGGAGTAACCTAACTCTACCTCCTTAAAATTCAAACGATCTCCCTCATTCATTACGGGCATTTCCATTCTCTTTTGTAGCTCAAATGATTCCTTAAAGTGATCGTTATGAAAATTCTTAAAACTAGACCGTTGACTAACAAATTCTTTATGAATAGACTTTGGTTTATTACCCGATAAATACTGATGACAAGAAGATGATGCTATTTTTGCTTGAGCAATAGCCTCAATAATTGTTGCAGCACCAGTTACCCCATCACCAGCAGCAAAAACATAAGGTATTCCCGTTTGTAATGTTCCAGAGTCCGCTTGTATATCACCCCACTTATTTACCTCCAATAGCCCCTCTTTAGCAACTGAGTTAACATCATCAATAAAATGCACATCTGTTTTCTGTCCAATTGCTGCCAATACATAGTCGGCATCAATATCATATTCTGAGCCTTTAACTGGTACAGGACGCCTGCGGCCACTTGCATCAGGCTCACCTAATTCCATTTTAATCAAGGTTACTGATTTTAGCTCACCTTTTTCATCTTGATTTACCTCAATCGGATTATTTAAGAATAAATACTCCACGCCTTCCAATTTCGACTCATGAATCTCAATTGGATTGGCAGGCATTTCTTTCTCAGTTCTACGGTATACCACTTTCACATCCATACTTCCCAAACGTATGGCAGTACGACAGCAATCCATAGCAGTATTTCCACCACCCACAACAATCACTTTTTTACCTTTGAAACTAGGTTTTTTATTGGTGATTTCCAAGTTCTTTAAAAAGTTAATACCCGAGAAAACTCCCTGAGCCTCATCACCTTTAACACCGACCAAAGTACCTTTTTGAGAACCAATAGCTAGGATAATGCTATCGTAATTCTCTTGTAAATCTTTAAATAAAATATTCTCACCTAATTTGGAATTACAAAAAATCTCAGCACCCAAATCCCTTACAGTACTTATCTCTCGTTGTAACAAATCATTTGGCAAACGATATTCAGGAATTCCATAACGCAACCATCCACCAGGCTCAGGTGCACTTTCAAAGATATCGCATTTATGTCCTTTTTGTGATAAGAAAGAAGCGGCAGACAATCCTCCTGGGCCACCGCCAATAATAGCAACTTTCTTTCCTGTAGAAGGATCACATTTTGGAATATAATGGTTTCCTGACATTAAATCATAATCTGAAACAAAGCGTTTCATATAATCGATACCTACTGGGGCACCTTCATTCATTTCATTTCTATTACAAGCTGCCTCACAAGGGCGTACACATACCCGACCACAAATAGCAGGCAGCGGATTATCTTGCTTAATCAAAGCCACGGCTTCATGATACAAGCCTTTATCAATTAGAGAAATATAACCTTGCACATCAACACCAGCCGGGCATGTTTCGGTACAGGGTGCTACACAATCAGCATAATGGTTGCTCATTATCAAATCTAGAGCCGATTTACGTGATTTACGCACCTTTTCATTCTTAGTATGAATCACCATTCCATCCATAACACGTGTGGAACAGGATGGCTGTAGCCCACGCATGTTTTCGACTTCCACAACACAAACAAAACAAGATGAAAATGGCTCTAGTCTAGGATCGTTACATAAAGTAGGAATATCAACACCGTGCTTCTTGGCAACATTCAAAACATAATCCCCTTTATCACAGGTGATATGATCTCCATTCAATATTATATTTATTTTTTTTGACATTTCTTTCAATAATTAGGATTAATAAACCTTGATGGCATCGAAATTACAACGTGAGAAACACTCTCCACATTGAATACAACCTTCTTGATGAATAAAGTGGATTTCTTTACGTTTTCCCGAAATAGTATCCGTAGGACATTTTACCGCACAAACGGTACAGCCTGTACACATATCAGGAATTATCTCATAAGTTAGAAGTGCTTTACAATGTTTAGCTGGACACTTCTTATCATTTATATGTGCTTCATACTCATCACGGAAATACCTTATTGTTGTAAGAACAGGATTTGGCGCTGTTTGTCCCAATCCACATAATGAACCATCTTTTATTTGCTCAGATAATTCTTCCAACTTTTCAATATCGCCATCTTCTCCTTTTCCTTCTGTAATCCGGGTTAAAATTTCCAACATACGCTTGGTCCCAATACGACAGAAAGTACACTTTCCACAGCTCTCTTCTTGAGTAAAATTAAGAAAGAAACGAGCCATATCTACCATACAAGTGGTTTCATCCATCACTACCATGCCTCCTGATCCCATAATGGCCCCAGTGGCATTTACTGAATCGTAATCAACTGCTGTATCAATCAAATGCTCAGGAATACAACCGCCTGAAGGACCACCTAACTGGACAGCTTTAAATTTCTTATCATCCTGAATTCCACCACCAAGACCAAAGATAATCTCACGAATAGAAAAACCCATGGGTACCTCAACCAAACCACCATGTTTAATTTTCCCTGTTAAGGCAAAAACCTTAGTTCCTTTACTTTTTACAGTACCGTATTTATTATATGCATCACCACCATTTAATACAATGTATGGGATATTGGCAAATGTTTCCACATTGTTAATATTGGTTGGTTTTTTCCATAAGCCTGACTCTGCTGGAAATGGAGGTCGTTTTCGTGGCATTCCACGTTCACCTTCAACCGAAGCAATTAATGCAGTTTCTTCACCACAAACAAAAGCCCCAGCTCCTTCTTTCACATAAATATCAAGATTAAAACCCTTAATTCCCATGATATTATTTCCCAAATAGCCCTTTTCACGTGCTTGATGCAATGCTATATTTAATCGTTTGATTGCTAATGGATACTCCGCACGGCAATATATAATTCCTCCTGTTGCTCCAATTGCGTAAGCCCCAAGAATCATCCCTTCTATTATTGCATGGGGGTCACCTTCTAATAACGATCGGTCCATAAATGCCCCTGGATCACCCTCGTCAGCATTGCAGATAATATATTTTGTATCACTTTTATTATTATTCGCAAAACGCCATTTGAGTCCAGTAGAAAATCCACCACCACCTCGACCTCGAATACCCGACTCCAAAACGCTCTTAATAACATCATCTTGCGACAGTTTATCCTCAGCAACCATACGAATCGCTTTATAGGCTTTTCGGTCTTCAGCCTCTTCTATGGACTCAGGATCCATATATCCACAGTTTCTTAAAGCTATTTTCACTTGCCCTTCTGAATACCCTTGCTCCGAGCCACGAAATAAATCAGATTCTACCACTAACTCCCTAATAGGCTCACCATTTTCAATGTGGCGATCCATTAATTCAGTTACGTTATCTATAGTGATATCACCATATAGATAACGTCCTGTATTATCAATCACTTCCACTAAAGGTTCACGATAACACATTCCTATACAACTGGTTTGTTTCAGCTCAATATCAAGTTTATCGACTTCGACAAGTTGCTTTATCATATTGTAAACTTTTCCTGCTCCAGCAGCAATACCACAGCTTCCAAGTCCAACTATTATTTTTGTTTTCATGTAATAATGTTTTATTAACATCTATACTCTCTAAGCGTTTTTAAACTCTTGGAGACTATAAATTAATTTTTTTCAGACAAACGAATCTCCTTAATAATCTTTACCGACTTTTTACCATCTAGTTTACCGTAGGTCTCCTCACCAATCATCATCACTGGCGCTAAAGAGCAACAGCCTAGGCATGCTACCGACTCCAAAGTAAAGAGATTATCCTCAGTAGTTTCACCATCTTTTATCTTCAAGGATTCCATTAAAGCTTCTGTCAACTTCATTGCATTTTGCACATGACATGCAGTACCATGACAAACTTTTATAATATGCTTTCCAACTGGATTTAATCTAAATTGCGCATAAAAAGTAGCCACGCCGTACATATCTGCGAGCTTCAATCCAGCTTCATCATGCAATTTCAAAAATGCTTCATGAGGTATGTATCCAAATAAAGTTTGTACACCCTGTAAAAGAGGAATTAAGTTACCCTTTTTACCTCTATATTCTTCAATCATGGGATTCATTAAGCTCAGATTTTCAGCTTCTTGCTGTTCCTGTTTATCTTTTAAACTAATTCTTTTAACTCGCATATCTTACTGTTTCTAATATGTTACGAATATAATTATGTTATTCTTATAACAAGCAATGGAATGAAATTTATAATTTGTCTAAATTGAGAAGCTAGTCAAATCTAGCTATTAATATCAAGCAGTTAGGCTTATACGATTATTATACCATCAAGAAGTATAGTTATTTATATTACTTTTGAAGTATATGAAGATACTAAAAACGAGCTTTTTTATATGGTTAATAATGTCATTAATACTTTATATCACATCCTGTGGACCCCATGGTATGATGACCAAACTAGCTTTACAAAAAATGAAGCCAGATCATAATTATGGCAAAATGGATACAAGCTATGCTCCTGATTATAGCCTCAATAAATCGTGGTTAGTTTCAAATAACCTAAATAAAGAAGTAGATATTTTTTTTATTCATCCTACCTCATACAAAAAGAATGGGCAATGGAATATGGCTATTGATGATACGGCTACCATTTCTCGAACCTATCGTAGATCCATCCGTAGGATATTAAGTATTTTTGATGGTCTTGGCAATATTTATGCTCCTAAGTATCGCCAAGCAACTTTCTATTCTTTCATTGATACCAAAGAAAATGGAGAACATGCTATTGATTTGGCACGAAAAGATGTGTTAAGATCATTTGATTATTATATTAAATACATTAATCAAGGACGGCCTTTTATACTAGCTTCACATTCGCAAGGAAGCCTTATTTCCATGGATATTCTTCCAATAATATACAATAATACTAAACTTAGAAATCAACTAATTACGGCCTATGTAGTGGGTTGGCCAATTGGTTTAGATTATTTAGACCAACACCCAGAAATAGTAGTATGCGAAGATTCTACTCAAACAGGATGTATAGTATCATGGAACACAGAAACCAAACATGCAGGAGCAACTCTTGTGAATAAACCAAGTTTATGTATCAATCCTTTGAATTGGAGTCAAGAAGAAATTCATATTTCAAAAATGGAAAATAAAGGAGCTGTATTTTTTCTAAATGAAGAGCCCGACACTATACCAAACTATATTGGGGTTGAGTGTAAAAATGGAATATTGCGTGTGGATAATGTTCCTAATAAAGATTATCTAAAAGGTCAGTACGCTTTTGGGCTACTCCACCGCTTCGACTATGGTTTCTTTTATTTGAATGTAAAATCAAATGCAAAATTAAGAATATCAGAATACCTGAAAAATAAATAACTTCTAGATAGAGAATTAAAGCAACTTAGCTTTCTACTTATTGGTTTTATTAGAGGTTTTTTCTCCTTTTTCCTTCGTCGGTTTTGCGATTTCTTTCTTAGTAGTTTCTTTCACCTCTTTCTTTTCAACAGGCTTTTTAGTAGTAGTAGTTTTAGCTTTTTCCTTCTCAACAACAGGCTCAACCTTAACTTTCTGATTTTTTCCAATAAGATGATCCACTGCCTTTTCTAAAGGGTTACGCAAATCGACACCTTTCTGACTTGGTACAGTGGAATAATTGCCATCACGTGATGCCACATACTTTGGTGATAAAATCTCTACACCTTCATTGTTAAATACTTCTAAGATATTCTTGTTAATATCTGAATATATCAAGGCCATTTTACCCGCTTGCTTTGTATAAGCATTCAGTTCGTAAGTAACATAATTATCCTCCAATCCTTTTTGCAAAACAAAAGGCATAGGATCTTTTTGTAAAAGAATACTTTGGCGGGCAGCCCTCAATAATAACTTCTCTGCTGTTGCATGCTCAATATCATACCCAAGGGTTATGGAAGTATGTAAAATCAAACCAATTTCTTTTGAATTTGCAGTGAAATTTATCAAGTGATTATTAATAATCAATGCGTTTGGAATGGTAACATCTTCATTTTTAAGGGTACGTACCTTTGTTACCAATAATGTTTTATCCACCACATCGCCCACTGTATCCATTATTTGAACACGATCACCAATTTGGAATGGACGCATATAAGTTATTACAATTCCTGCGACAATATTTGCAATGGCCGACGTTGAACCCAAAGAAAACAGAACACCTAAAAATAGTGAAACCCCCTTAAATGCTGGTGAGTCAGAGCCAGGCAAATGAGGAAAAACCATAACAACAGCAAAAGCATAAATGATAATAGAAAATAGTTTCACTGTAGGCTGAGCCCAATCTTTTGGAAAGCTCTTAAGGACTAGACTCTCCTCTTCAATATCCTCTGCCATATCACGTAACACACGCACAAAATAACGTGCTATTGCCATAATAACAATAATAAAAAACAGATCGGGAATAAAATTAACAAGTCCATGAACTACGTAACCTACTGGCGTAGCAATATATCCATAAAACACATCAACGATCCCTTGTGTCCATGGTAAAAAACTAAAAAGAAATGGCAAGTACATCAACAAAAAGAACACAATAATAACTGCTCGTCCACCAGTGGCAACAAAAACGAATATATTCTTAGTGTTTTTGGGAATGAAATATTTGAATAAATTATTCCTACGTTTTAGCAATTTCTTGTCAAACTTAGACAAACGTTTGATTAAAAGCTTAAAACTCCATCTAATAACCCATAAAATTAGAACTAATCCAACCAATGCTGCAAATGAAAAACCTATCCGTTTCATCCACTCTTTTGAACTTAAATGGTACTTGTGCTTAATCAACAAAGCCACAAACGACTCTTTTTCACGCACTGCTAATTCCTTAAGAGGCATTTTTGCTTTTAGAGCATCTTTCTCCGTCACCACAAAAGCCAATTCCTGATTCAATAAAATTGCCGCAAAATCGTCAGCCATGTGAATATAAATAGTATCATTTAATTCATTATACCCTTTAGATATTTCATCAATTTTATTTGAAATATGTTCTGCTCGTTTTTCCTTACTTACACCATCATAATCGGTGCGAATAAGAAAAACCGTATCAAATTTAAAGATAACCGGAACGCCAGGGGAAAGAATTGAGTCTTGGTCGACAAGCTCTAGTTTATCATTAATTGAGTTGCTTATACTAATAGAATCCAATACTTTAGACTCATTATTCTGAGCGTTCAAGTTAAGGTGAAATAGTATCCCAATAAGTAAAATTGTAATTGTACGAATCATATTAAGTAGTTTTATTTGCTAATGTAAAACTACAAAAAAATTAGAAAGGAGTATTAAACTGTTTAAATTTTGGAGAATCTAAATCTTTATTAGATAAAATAGGATTTTTAACGGCGTGCCAATCAATGTTCAAATTGGCATCATTCCATAGTATACTCCCTTCAGATTCTTTATTGTACACATTGGTACATTTATAAGTAAAAACGGTTTCGTCACGTAGTGTTAAAAAACCATGGGCAAATCCTGGTGGTACCCAATACATCAATTTATTCTCTTCACTTAGCTCCACAGCCTCCCATTGACCGTAGGTTACCGAATCTTTGCGTAAATCAACTGCCACATCGAGCACCGCACCTTTAACCACACGTACTAGTTTGCCTTGAGCAAAAGGAGGCTTCTGAAAATGCAATCCTCGCAATACATTTTTTTGAGACTTAGACTCATTGTCTTGTACAAAATCAAGGTCCAAACCCAAAGCTCTAAATTTTTCTTTACTAAAAGATTCAAAAAAGTAACCTCTTTCATCTTCAAAAACATCGGGCTTAATGATAAGTAGGTCTTTTATTTTGGTTTTCATAATTTCCATAGAAAGTTAGGTATCTGCTGTTGATTTATCGATTGCAAATGTACAAAAACATAAAAATACACTCTAGTTTATTATTAACAATTAGAACTAAAATTTGCACATTCTCTATATGCCTGCAAATCACTAATCAGAATCTGTTTGAACTCCTGATATTTGATTATAAAGTTTTACTGTACCTTCTAGTTCCAATGCAATTACTGTTACATCCTGATCTTGTAGGTTTTCTGGCAAGTTAATATATAATAAACCCGGAGCTTTACTCCAAGACAACTTTCCCAAAACTTGGGTTGATATTTCTTTTGCACTTCCCACAACATAGGCACGCTTTACTTTATTCAACAATCCTTTTACCAACACTTCGCCTGTGGGTTGGTTATCCAAATATAAATACAGCGTGGTACTATCTTTCGAAATTGCCGAATATCCATTAAAATAATCAGCTGGTAAACCAGCACGGCTGCCATATATAGCTTCCTTATGTTTCTTTGTCCAACGACCTAGACCTTTCAAAATGGCCACTTGCTCCTCAGGTATTGTTCCATCTGCTTTTGGCCCAATATCCAGTAAAAGATTTCCACCTTTACTTATCACATCCACAAAAATACGAATCACCTGATTCACGCTTTTATAACTAGTGTCTGTTGGGTAGTATCCCCATGAGTCGTTCATTGTTAAACAGAGTTCCCAATATCGACCATTTGGCTTGTGAATGGGAACTCCCTGCTCAGGTGTGGCATAATCACCATAGCCTCTTAGTCGCGAATTTATAATTGCATTTGGATTACTTTCCAGTATCATTTCTCTAATCTCTATCGCTTTCCAACGCTCAGCACTTTGTTCCCAATCGCCATCAAACCAGTATAAATCAGGCTTAAACTTCCCTAACTCTTTAATTTGGCCTAAATTATATTTTGTAAATTTCGCAAAACGAGAACTATCATTTTCGTAGCGCTTTTGTTTTCTAGTGAAATTAGGATAATCGGGATACGACCAATCTATCAAAGAATAATACACACCCAGTTTAAGACCTTGTTCACGAATAGCTTTGGAAAAAGGGGTAATTAAATCACGCTTAGCTGGTGAATTATGTAGCATATTTGAATTACCAAATTTGGTGCCCCAAAGTGCTACTCCATCATGATGTTTAGTAGTAATTACTGTATATTGAGCACCACTTTCTTTTATTAAAGTAGCCCAGTTTACTGGACTCCATTTTTCGGCAGTAAAGCCTTCAATCTGTTTCATGTAATCCGTATGCGAAACATGACCATTATAAAACGCCCATGACTCACTCGTTCCATTTACACTATAAATTCCCCAATGAATAAATATGCCCAGCTTAGCATCTTCAAACCATTGCATGCGTTGCTCTTTAGTAATATCTTGCGCATTGGATAAAAGGGATATACAAAGAAATAAAAGTAGATATACTTTACTCATTTTCAATTATATTAATTATATTATATAAATTATCTATTTAATATATTTATGCTTGATAAACATCCTCAATTCTAGAAATCATCAAGTCCTTATCGTAGGTTTTCAAAGCATGCTCTTTGGCTTTTTTACCATAATTATTTCTTAGCTCTTCTGACTCTACTAACTTTAGCAAACCATCAAAAAGCTCTT